>NZ_LVDJ01000011.1:0-32867 GCF_007636505.1 Shewanella sp. KCT | reverse complement strand
CGTAAGCAGCTTGATAGGGAGTTAACTGATCTGCGGTTAAAATTCAACTGCCAAGCCAAGCGCCCCGAGGAGCTACAGGCTGAATTAGCAAGGGCAAGGCAATTACTTTGACTAATGAATGGCGTTTATCACCGCGGCGGCGCCAAATAGCACCGCCGCGATGATTGCTGCCATAGCGAACATTTTGCCTACGGTTCCTGCATCTTGAGGGTTCATTTCCCGACTACCTAACGTCTGTGGTTTGAGTTATTCGGCGGTCACTATCCAGCCTAAGTCAAAGCTGTAGTAATAGTCGTCGGTCTCTTTGTCGCGGCCATTGCTGTTATAAGAGAGCACATATGCCTCAGATGCCGTTGCGCTAATAATCGCTTTTGCCGCCATCAGGGCTTGCGCTTCGGTCTCGCCATATACGTCAACCTGAGTTGAATAGCTATCTGTATGCGCATTGTCGGCAAGTTGGTTGTAAGGGCTGCCGCTGATGATCTGCCAGGTTGCATAGGGCCGTGTTGTTCCTTGTGGCGCCTGGCCGAAAGGGTACACTCTGGTTGGGATTTCACCTAAGATTGCTTTAACGTCACTGTCTGCCTGGCACAAGGTAAAGAGGGGGACAGGATTCATTTCAGTGCTTTCCCAATTTGATTATTGAGCTCTGCGACTATGGTGTCGAGTAGCTGACTGGTTTGATTGTCAAATGCTGGCCGCAAAAACGGCCGCGCCGCAGCATGTTTAGTGCCAAGTTCCAAGAATCGCCAGTAAAAGGTGTTGCCGCCCGGGTTGTCGCTACTACCCAGCGTTGGGTACATCATGCCGACTCGATTTTTCTGGCGGTTAAGCTTGCTGTTGGCATAAGAGATAGCACCACCGAGTACACCTATACTGATCCCCACTGACGATTCGTCAACACCGCCACGCTGTCTGAGCTTTTTGGCACTCATCATTCGGATCGCAATATTTTCATGGATCTTGTTGGTGGTGTCAGCGCGATCATATTGCGTGACCTTGCTGACCGCCGCCTCTTTGACAAGCTGGGCCGCTTGACGAAGTGCATTTGCCGTAGCGCGCTTTGCCACCTTGTCACCAAGCTGATTGAGTTGCTCGCGGATCTCTTTGCCGCCAGCAAAATCAACAGAGAAGTTGTTCACTGTGACTATGCCTTAGCTTTTACTGCAGGCTTCTCGGCCTTGACCTCTTCAACTAAGCCCTTGGACTGCAAGTGCTCAAAGCGCTTCTTGCTGATCTGGTATGGCTTGTCGCGTGGGGTGTGGGTTTTCTTGGTTTCGCCGTCGGTGTATGCCGATTTGCATTTCACGGTTACCAGCGCGTTAGTCGTTGCCATGATGGCTCCTTATATGTCTTGAGAGATGGGTAAAGTAAGCTCTTTGCGGCCTGAATCTCGATCAGGCAGAAAAGCGATGATCTTGTAGGTGCGGCCGCGCCACACCAGACGATATTCACCTTCGGAAATGTCCCGGTAGCGAATGGTAAATTGACCGATGATCTGGCTTTGCGAGGCGTTGGCGGCGATGAAGTCTTTAGCGGACAGCTTGCTAAATGATCCCCGGGTGTTGAACGCCTCTGGCCAGTCGACTATTTCGGCGCCGGCACTGGATTGCCCGGTGACAGTGCGCTTTTGTACCTGGATACGATGGCGGTATTTTCCGGCGTTCATGGCTAACCTATAGCGTGACTGCGATAGTCGAAAATGAGCGCCTCAAATGCCTGCGGAACCTGTTTAAGGTCCTCTTTCGATACGGACTCACGGTTATCAAACCAGTGGCCGACCAAGAGCGCGGCAGCCAGTACCAGATCGGCCGACTCGCTAACAAGCAATGGGTTAGCCGGTGGCTCAGGCATAGCGTCAAGCGTGGCTTGGTCTGCGACGAAGGTGGCCGCGTTACCGGCATCATCTCGCAGTCGCCTAGCGATGTAGGCCTCGGCGGCAGCTGATAACTGCTGCAGGTAGGTGTCAAACTCCGTTTCGTCCTGCAGCAGGTTAACCTGCTCACGCGCCTGTTCTAGGCTCAGTAGCGACATGATTACTTCTTAGGCTCTTCTTTCGCCGGGGCGTAAGGCTTAGCGACTTTGAGCTTTTCAATAAGGCGCTTGGCCTCGTCTGGCTTAAAGCCTGCCACTTCGCCTTTGTTGTAACGGGTCCAGTGCTTGGTGAACTCAACTGGGGTGAGTTTGTCAGCTGTTTTAGCTGCGGGTTTAGTTTCATTGGCCATGGTGTTCTCCTGGCGTTAGATAAAAAAGAGAAAGCCGCTCAACCTGCCCAGGGAATGGAGCGGCTTTCTTGCTCATCAATAGCGTGAGCTAAGGGTGCAACTTTTGCTTGCTAGGTGGCTTACCAGGTAACGCCGGTACCCAATACCAAGCCTTCTGGATGGCGGCTGGCAAAGTCGTGCTCGGTCACGATTCGGATCAGCGATTGGTTCTTGCTGAACGCGCTTTGCAGATCGCCGTTGCCGTCCTTATAGGTGGCCTCAGTTGAGAAGTCGATGCGGTAGATACCGTCCTCGGCGATCACTGCATCATTGAAGTCGGCGAAGTAGATCTCTGACTCGTTGGTGCCCGCGCCCAAGTTGGCCGGAATGCCGTTGGTGTGCGCGATGGGGTAGCCCTTCAACACGCCCTGGGCCATCTCTGGGTAGACCTTGTTGCCGTTACCGTCACGCAGGCCAAACAGTTTCATGAAGGTGCGTGGCGACATACCCCAGCCACAGCTGATCATCATGCTGTTTGCTGTCATCAGTTTGAGGATCAGACTGTCGAGGTAGGCATCGATGGTCGCCAGATCTGCGGAGCCAGACCATGCCACAGTGCGGCCAGCGTCCGTGGCCAGCTTCTTGATACCAGTTGGGGTATTGCTGGCGCCGTCACCACGCAGGAAGGCCTGATCTTCACGTACACCGATAGCGTTAAGGCTGTCGGTAAGCACCATCTGCTCAACGTTAAATCCTGCGCGCCCAATCAGCTGGTTAGAAATTGGCACCAGGGTGATCAGGGTTTTGGCCGACAGTTGAATGTCGTCGGTGGTCGCCTCTGACGCTGTCGCGTCGGTACCCTCGCCGGTATAGCTGGCTGTCGCGCCACCGGTTTGACGCGGCAGGCTCATGTTGCCGTTAGGCAGTGGCACAGTGCGCGCGCCGAGCTTACGCACTACGGTGCGGTCACGCAGCAGTTCGATCACTTCATCGGCGGTGTTTTGCGGGATCAGGGCGCCGCCAGAACCGGCTGAGGTTTCGATGGCCATCGCCAGGTCGCTATCACCGATAGTGTCTGACGCGAAGCGGGCGGCACCTTCAAGGTTACCCTTTGATGCTGCAATGGCCATGGCGGTACGGGCGAAGTTAGCACCTTTGTACTGCTTGGCTTCTTTGTGAACCTTGATGCCTGGTGCGCCTTCAATCGGCTTGGCGTGCTGGGCGTTCATACGCTCGGCGGCCTCTTGGCGGTTGATCTGCTGGCTAAGCTGTTCGAATTGCGTCGATAGCGCCTCGAATTGTGTTAGCTCATCTGCTGAAAGCTCGGCATCTGCGCCAGCTTCTTTGGCTGCCAGTGCTTGGATCTGCGCGTTGATCTCGGCACGTTTGCGGCGTAGTTCTTCGATAGTCATAGGTGTTGCTCCTGTTTTGATAACAAAAAAGGCAGCCAATGGCTGCCTCTGTTAGGTTTACTCCGCCGCGTGGCTAGAGCTGAGTTGCAATATCCATGGCCCTGGCACGAGCGCTAAGGCCGGTGGACGAACGACTTTTGTTCGCCGCTTGCAAATAGGGTTGTGCGATGCTGCTGATCGCAGATATGGGGTCGGCGAGTTCATCCGCGAAACCACCCTTGATGGCTTCACTGGCCGACATCAGCCCGGCCTGGGTGTCGATCACCGCTTGCTTGTCTATGCCACGATACTCGGCCACTGAGCTGACAAACATCTCGTAGGCCTCATCGAGGCGCTTATTGATGACTGCGACGGATTGCTCGCTAATGGGTTCGTGCGGGCTGCAGTCGTTTTTATGGTCGCCGCGATAGAAGGTGGAGAATTTGAGGCCGACCTCTTCTTCCCACTTACTGACTTCCATGTGCTCGATGATGACCCCGATAGAGCCAAGGCCTGAGGTTGGCGAGACTATGATTCTGCTACAGGCCGACGCTAAGAAGTAACCGGCAGAGTACGCGGCATAATTAACGATGGCGGTGATCGGCTTGATGGCTTTAGCCTGATGGATGAAATCGGCCAGCTCTTTACAGCCTACAGCCATGCCGCCGCCGGTGTTGAAGTCGATCACAATCTCTTTTACCGCGTCATAATCGAGCGCACGCTGAATATTATTGCGAATAAGCTCATAGCTAGTGAGCTCGGTACATTGAGCGGTGATATGGCCACGGCGCGCCATAAGTAAGCCATGGACTGGGACTATAGCAAGGTTGTCTTTGGCGACGGTATACATGCCGTCGCCATTACAGGGTTGCTGGCGGCGTGGCTCGTAATCATCGTCTTCCATGGCCAACACTTGGCCCTGATCATGGAGCGATTTAATCTCGTTGGGCGCGACGACAACGTTAATGCCCTGCATGCGAGGAATGAGCACAGACTTAACGGCGTCGACCGCCAGGCGGGTGGCAAACAGCGGGGTGTCGAACACCATGCTGGCGATGTGTGGATAGTTTATCTGTGACATAAAATTGCCTCGATTTCCTTCATTTGTTCAGGGGTGGCTTGCAGAGCGTTTTGCATCTGCGCCGAGTCGACCATGTTTAACGGTGTGAGGTAACGGTCACCGCCGGTGATTGGCGGCATGTTCTCGAGGCGACGAATATCGTTAACCGATAACCAGCCCCATTGACGGCCAATAGCGTAAGACTCATAGCGCGACTTCTGGTCACCACGCAGCAGGCCTTGCACATTAAATTCGATGTAGTATTCACCGCGCTCTGATGGCACCAACAAGTCGCGGGTTTGCGCGGCTTCGATGCGCTTAAGCCACGGCAGCAAGGTATAGATGACAAAGCCGAGTGACATTGACTCGATACCGGATCCCCAGGATGAGGTTTTGTCATTATGCTGGACCATGTGCAGCGGTATCTTGTAGAGGCGGCAGATCTCCTCGACACCCAGGCGGCGCGACTCAAGCAGCTGCGCCTTTTCGTTGTCCATAGACAACTGCTTGTAGGTCATGCCGTCCTGCAGCATGGCGACCGAGAAGGCATTACGCAGGCCGCTGTGGCGCTCTTTCCATTTATTGAGAATGGCGTCGACTTTATCTTGTGAGTCGATCGCTGCAACGTCTTTTGGTCGCTCGATGACACCGCTTGGCATGGCACCGTTGGCAAACATGGTTGAGGCGTGCTCTTCGGTGGCCAGTGCCAGGCCGAGCACATCAATGTTAGTCTGAATGGGTGATACGCCGAGATAGCCGTCGAAACTAAAGGCCTTAATGTGGTGCATTAGCCGCATTGGCAGTATTTCACCAGTGCCCTTTAGCTCGTAGTAAGGCAGGCCATCAGGCCCTTTCAGGACGGTTACCTTGTCTGGGTGGACGGGGATCAGCTCTTTGATATAGCCGTCGCTATCAAACTCTTTTAGCGCGAAATGGTTACCACGGATCCCCAAACACCCCATGCCCTGCTCGTAATACTCGAAACTGGTGTCTTTGGCGTTGGGCTGGTTGTGAATGATGTTGTATAGCGGGTGGTCTGTTGCCCGCTCGCGCCCTTCACCTTTGCGGCGGTATAACTCACACGGCAGCTGCGCGACAGACTCAGCCAACAGGGTGACACAGGCCCGGGTAGCACTTAGCGCCATGGCTTTCTCTGGTGTGACGATCACCCCTGATTTAGCACTGCCGCCGGAGATAGCGCTAACCCAGCGCGTCCAATCTGAACTTGTGCCATTGCTTAGGCCTATGGAGAACATTTGCGGAATAAACATTAATCACCCTTTTGGGTTGGCGCCGCATTAGCAAACGCAATGGAACGTGTTACCAGGAAAGACCACAGCAAACACAACAAACCCGCGGTAATGAACCCAACTGATGGCAATAGGAGCCAGGCGCCGTATGACAGTAAAGCGGCTCCGATCAGGCCGACAATGAAGCAAATGGTGTTTAGCATAAGACGTCCGTAGTGTTGTAAACCGATTCTGTTTGGCCGCTGTCTTCATCTTCTGCCGTGCCTATGGCCATGGCGGCAGCGACCACGCCGTCGATACGGCCGGTTGATTTTTTCTTCTGGAAAATGCGGTTGTCTTTTGGATCCGCCTCGAGCACAGCGCTGGCCGCGTTCCAGCGCAGTACAGGGTTGTGCTTAATTTCTAGATCGCCACTTTCGATGAGCTCTTCGAACAACTCGATTGAGTGCGGCATCCACAGGTTTGACTCTGCGGCCTTGTAGTAGCCTTGCCCATGGGAGATGAGCTCGACGGTCGCGCCTTCGTTTTCTAGCTCATCGAGCAGATACGGTATGCGGTAGCGGTCAAAGCCTATGCCGCGAATATCAAACATCATGGCGAGCTCCGCTAGGCGCGCCGCAACAAAGTTGTATTTGATTGCCGTACCTGGGGTGGTATGCAGATGCCCTTCATTGACCCATTGACGATAAGGCACGTTATCTGTGCGCTCTCTGTCGGCCAAGGTATCATTTGGAGTCCAGAACTCGGCGAACAGGCGCTTAGGCTTTGGGAAATAAAGCACGAGGGCGGTTAAGTCTCGCGTGCCTGACAAGTCGAGGCCACCGAAGCATTCTTCGCCGATCAGCTCTTCTATCTCAAAGTCACTTTCACATTTGAGCCAGGTATCGGCTGCGAGCCAGGGCGATGCTGACTCGACCCACTGACAGAAGTTAAGACGCCTGACGATGGCCTCTTTTGCTGGCATACCTTTGGCCTGGGTAACCTGCTCGCGAAGGTATTTTTCGCTGAAGGTATGACCCAGTGATGGGTTGGCCTTGGGCCAGCAACTTTCGTCATTTAGCGGGTCGTCACCTTCATCGAGCGAGCAGATAAACGCAAAGAAGCTATCGTCCTGTTTGGTGCCAGCACAGATGGCTTTACCGTACTCGTGGTAGCTGTAGCACACGCTGGTGCGGTCGTGCCCCGAGTTGGTGATCATGAAGATCAGCGCCTGGCGCCGGCCTTTAGTGCCCGCGCGCATCATTTCAACCGTGTTATTGGTTTTGTGCTCGTGAATTTCGTCGATCAGCGCCATGTGAGGCCGCGGGCCTGACTGGGCGTTGTCTGAGCTTATTGGCCTAAAGAAAGCGCCTTTTTGCTCGTAGGCGAGGTTCCACGTTTTTAACCCGGTACCTGAGCGAGTGAGTCGCTTATTTAGCTCTGGCGACTGGTCGACCATGGCAACCGCATCCCGAAAGAGGATCATTGCCTGGTCTTTTTTAGTCGCCGCCGAATAGATTTCGGCGCGCGCCTCTTGGTCAGCAACTAGGCCATATAGCCCTATGCCAGCTGATAGCGGCGATTTGCCAGAGCCTTTGCCGCTTTCGACATAGGCCATGCGAAAACGGCGATAGCCGTCATCTGACTTCCAGCCAAACAAGCTACCGACAATAAAGGCTTGCCAGTCGAGCAGTTCAAACGGCTTTCCCTCAAACTCACCACCGTTAAGCTTGAGTACCTTGGGGAAGAAGTTAACCGCCTTTTGCGCCGCGGCGACATCCCAATAAATTCCGCGTTCGTGGCCGTTTTCAAGATCGGCTAAGTGGCGCTTACAGGCATTGCGGATATCTGGCCCGGCAAGAATGTCGCCAGATACGACGGCTTTGGCGTAGCGGGTAGCTCTATCAGCGTCTTTGCTAGCCGAAGTATTCGTCGAGTGCGTCTTTTTTCTGCTTGCCATTATTGCCGTTGCTTATTTGAATTTTTGTGCGGGCCGCCGGCGTTAACCCAAACTCAACCAGGTAGGACTTGAAGCGCCTGTCTGCGTCGGCCAACATGCCAACTGCAGGGTTTGGCTTAATGAGGTATTGCTCCATGGCGCCAGGCCCTGGCACATCGTCCATTGGCCTTATGCTTTCGTAGGTCCTGCCGTTCTTTGCGATATCCTTTTGCAGTTCGATGATCTCGGCGTAGATGTCACAAAGGCGCTCGAGCGCCAAGGCATCGGCCAGGGTGAGCACGCCCATATCGCTCAAGAGTTTACACAGGCGTTTCCAGACCGCTTTAGCTCGTGGCGGTAAGTGCGACGGCATGCGCGGAATATCTGATGACGGCTTTGGTTCGTTTTCGTTCAGAGGGCGCTTGCCAGCGTTGCCGGTGACCAACTTTAGTTCTGTCGGCTTAGGTCTTCTCCCTGCCATTAATGCTCACCTCGATGCCATGGGTGGTTGGCATCGAGCGGCATTCCGGTTTCATCGGCGCCGGGCTTCAAGCCTCGGTTTTCGATGCGCTTCTTATGGCTGTCATGGTGAAATTTGCAGAGTGACTGCCAGTTGGTTTTATCCCAAAAGAGTTTTTGATCACCTTGATGCGGGATGATGTGATCGACAATGGTAGCCGCTACGGCTTTGCCTTGTTCCTGGCAAAAAACACATAGCGGATGCTTTTGCAAAAATGTGGCTCGCGCCTTGCGCCAGCGGTTGTTATAACCACGTTCTGACGAAGTGCGCTTATCATCGCGCCAACTCAACGTGGTGCGCCATCCATGTAAGTTTCAGCAACTTGTGGTTCATCACCATTCTGCTGAACTAGCTCATCAAGCATTTCGCCCATGACGCTCGCCATGTTGGCAATGGCAGCCGTTAGGTTGCTGACTTGCTGTGCTTGGTCGGCAACTGTTTTCTGCTGCGCCTCGATAGTTTTCTGTTGGGCCTCGATGGCCTGTAATAGCGCTTCTGGATCAAGCATTTTTCTTGTCCACGATATCTGGCGAGGCAGCATCTTGAAGCGCAGCCATTCTTGCCAGGTGATATTCTCTGTCCATCCGAATACCACTTCGATAGCGACGGTATTGGATTAGAGTTAAAACGATGGTTGAGATGATGCCAAGCATCAGCGCGATGTTATTCAGCGAGAAAAAACCGCCCAATGCTGTTGATATAGATGCAATGTACCCGGTTGCTGTCACTGATTTATCCATAGCTGCTGTCTTGATATGGTCCATAATTAAGCCCTCAAGTACCGGGCTGGTTTGCCTTGTGCTGTTCTATCCAACGATGCAATGCCGCCCAATCGACATTGCATTGCTGAAGCTCTCTGATCAGCAAGAGGGAGAATTCAAGGTGATCAGAATTTGTGTTGCCCGAGAACTCAGGGATCCGGCAGCGGGAGATTAACTCTGCTGGCGGCATCACATAAACTGTCTGCTTGGTTGTCACTGTTCGCACAATAGGAGGCTCGCTTGAGCATCCTGATAAAATCATCAGGAAGATGAGCACCAGCAAAATGTTGAGTTTGGCTATCTGCATGACTTATCACTCTCGCCAGAATGGCTTTATCTACTTGCTTGGCTGATTCGATCTGCTTGCGTTTATTTTCGCGGTCAGACAACAACGACGCGGTAAGTTGCACTTCCCTGTGCAAACGCTCAACCTCTTTTTCACTGCTGCGAAGATCAGCAGTTATTAAATCTAAATCTGACTGTAAAGTGGCTTTTTGCCCCCTTAACTGATCAGCATTTTTAAGGGCCTCTTCTAGATCGGCGCTGGTGAAATAGAGCTTCAACCCGATGCTGGCAAACGCAGCAGCGACAAGGAGTAGCGCTACGATAATCAAGCGCGCTTTAATCGACGCGAACAGTGGTTCAGCAATCAAAACAACCCCCAAAAAAAAGTATTCATTTCGCGGTTGTGCGAATTAAGTAGCCAGCACGGTCAATTAGGCGCGAGGGTGTAGAGTTTTGACCTCCCCTTCCCCTTGCGCAGAACCAACACGCAAGTCATTGATTTTATTGCAGACCAGCATCTATGCACCGCTGGTGGCGCTCTTTTGCTCTGGTCCACACGCCCATGCATCGCCTGTTGCCAGGCGTGGAGCAATCGAACCCATCAACTTTTCGGTACTCTGGCAGCAGTAACGCCTCACATGCTTGACGATATTCTTGGTTGATGATGTGTTGACGCATAGGTGAAGCACGCCAGCGTCCAATACCGTATTGATAAGTCCAGTCGATATACAGGTCGTATTCGGCTTGATTTAGCACCGCGCCTGGAAGGCTGTCGCGAAAGCGCTGCTCATCTTTCGATATGTGGGCCTTAGCCGTTTTGAGTGCATTAATTGGCGTGATTTTCTCGCCTAACTCCACGGGGGAGCCGTCGGCGTGATAGGTAGAGCCAAATCCTACCGTTGGGCGATCACCTTTGACAGGAACCGTTGCAGACGGAGAGAACCCCTCAGAGATAACCAACGCAATAAACGCCGCAGCTGATAAGCTGAGGCCTGCGATACCTGTGCGGCGACTCACTGTTACACCTCGCTCGGCTGAGCAACTGCGCGAACCAAAGCCATGATACCAGTCTGGATATCTGTCTTGCCGATAGATGCCCACCGCATTGGTTCTGCGTCTTTGAACCGTCGGTACTCATGGCACTCGTCTGTAGCTCCTGTATGTTCGGTATATGGAACGCCATTGAATTCTGAACCAGATATGGAACGCCGCGCTTCAGCAAGCTTAACTTCCTCTTCAGTATCAAGCCTGCCAACTAGTTCGGCCTGAAGAGAGAGCAGTTCTCTACCCTTCTCCTTGATACGATTCATCAAGTCGACTTCTTCTTGAGACAACTCTCGATAACCCGAAATCTTACGATGCTGGTTTTCCATGGAAACTCCAAACAAAAAAGCCCCGGCGAATGCCAGGGCCTAAAAACGATTTTCCTTTGCGCTAACTTATGCACTAACGGGGCGCGAACCCGACCTGCGTCATGCCAATTGCTGGCTACCCTTCGCTGACTGCGTTGCTATTGCGAACCCTCTTGGATGATGACACCTGCGAGGTCCAGGCGGCTGGATTATCCAGCTGGCTTAACGACTACTTCATGTGAAATACCCTCACGGCCATAATCTGTAGCCCAAAAACAACAAAGCCACCCCGGAGGATGGCTTTTGTTTAAGGTGCTACTTCGCACTGTTAGGGGAATAATAAGACCGTTTTTTACAGAGTGCAATCTTTAACGGTAAATTATCTGCTCCATTGATCACGTATGTAGTTTGCAGCTCCATAGTGGCGTCCATCTAGAATATCGGCTCGTTTAGTTCCTCAAGTGAATATTCACCAGATAGCGCCATCATGCGATGCTTAAGCTCAATAAGTGCACTACTCACTAAGCTAACATCTCGCTGAATGTTCCTGATGGCGCCGATGTCGGCCAATCCCTTCTTGGTAATATCTATATGCCTGATTGTAGTGCCTTCTTCATTAACGTAAAGCAAGTATCGAGTACCGAATGGTAAATCATTCAATACCGCATTAAGCGTTAGGTCAGGTAGTACAGGCGTGGTATCCCGAGGACGCAGTTTGGCGGCCATCTCATCAAAGGCCAATATGTAACGTTCTTTAATCTCTGCGGCGCGTTTGCCGGTGAAGCCCATCACCAAAAACATAAATCCGTTTTTGGTCATCTGGTAGAAGGGCTGTAACTTGCCATTCTGCAACTCATTGTTTTTATGGCAAAGCGAAAAATTTCGCTCTGTGAATTTTTGAGAACATTCTAGCGATCTTACCTTCGTTAATACGTCCTTGTGTGGCTTACCAAAATACTGTGAAACATGGAACGTATCTGTCACAAGCTCATTGGTTTGTGAGACAAACACGAGATCGGAAGGTTTTGCGGATGCAATAGGGCTGCTTAATGTGGTCATGATGACCTCCTGTGTATTTTTAGTAATCAACGCCTACCAGTTAGTAGCTGGTAGCCGGGTCTCAACTAGAGCATACACAGTTGCTCCGGGCCTATTCCCCTTGCGGGTCTTGTATTAACGCCTCTCAACCCGACCATAAAATGGCACAGGTGTGCCGTGTTACGGGCACAAAAAAACCGCGAGGCTGTCGGGTGCGGTAGTCCGCTGTGTATTTTCTAGTTCCGACAGCTTAGCTGTTACTGCTCACTATTGTCAATTTACTTATCACTTAACTGATTTGCTTGGTGCAACCAGCCACGTCATAAACAACGGTTCCGGCCGTCCAGTAGCCGATGCACAGCCCGAGCTTCTTAGCATAGTAGTATTCAGCCATGGCGCCGTCTGACTCGCGCCACCCTGGCAACATGACGATGTGAGTGCACGCCCGGATCATGGCGTAACAGATATCCATGTATTGCGGCTCGGTTAACCCTGCGGGGAGTCCGGCGGAGTGCAGCACTACCTGGTGACCTGTATCCAAGTGACTCGCCGCGCGAAAGAAGGCCTGCTTATTTGTTTCGATATCACCGCTTATCGGCCCAGCGATGTAAACGACTTGCTCCACCACTTACAGCCTTATGATAGGCAAGACTGCCTCACACTCAGTAAGGTCAAGCTGGCTGGTACCATCCACACTTTCAATTTGCAGGAGTAAACCTGTTAGCGCTCTCTCAGCCATGCTTAACTTTTGCCGCAACACAAGGGAGCAACTATGACTTCCGTTTAAACCTTTTTTCCAGGTAAAGCCACAACTGCAGCACACCGAAAGATTCTCATTACTCACTAAAACCTCCAAACAGCGCAGCGCGGTAGCACTTGAGCTCATCAATTGACTCCTGGATATCGGCAAAGGCCTCGTGTTTGTACTGCTTATGCTCTACGGCCTGATTTGCCAGCCCTGGCGCCCAGGCGCGGGCGGCCAACGCAATCGCGCTGATATCCAGCTGACGATAGTGCAAATAGTTATGCAACTCAGGCATCTGACACATAATGAAGTCTCGATCGAACATGATAGAGTTGCCGCAGAATATGGCGCCTGTCCTCTTCTTTCTGTTGTATGACTCAACTCCGTTTGCAGCCAGCCAGGCTAAAACCTGCTCCTCTGCCTCAAATAGTGAAACCGTAGAGTTACGCACCTCATCGAGAAGGCCGCTTTTACCATGAACATCCAGCGCCCAAGGGTCTGACATGGCAATTCTCTCCTCCAGTTGCCAAACCACTATTCGTAGAGGATCACCTACCTGATTCAAGTTGCTATCGGTAAGAACAAACGCCAGCTCAAAAATAGGATAACGCACCATCCCCAGGCCGCCGCATTCCAACTTCCCATTTAGCCCGCCGGTTTCAATGTCACCAAACAAAAAATACTCACCATGATTCGGTTTAATTGCGGCGGCACCTTTGCCAACAGGCTCATGCTTCCTCGTTACGATAACCAACAACACATAGGTTAGCGCAATAATGGTCATGGCCATCACCATATCAAACAACCCCATATCCCCTCCCATAATGTTAGGATCCGAATCGCAGGTAGCATACCCACACCAAGAAAAACACGCCAACCAACAAATGAACCGTATCGCCAGCAGTGGTGATCTTCATGTTTCTTGGATAGCTTGAACCGAGCATTATTAAGGCCCTGAGCGAAACCCCAACAATCCCAAGCCAAAAAACTACGGTTAAATATGTCTCAATACCCATTGTAATTACCTCACTTGTCGCGCTTTGCGCGTCGTTTATTGAACTTATACAGCTTCAGGTACCGCTTAAAGAACGGCGAGATCATGCCAATACAATGCATCTGTATCTTGTCGTGCTGAACACTGATATCAGACATGCACTCTTTGCAGACCTTTTTAATGTCAGCCGACTGGTACCTTTGACTGAGCGTTTGTGTGCAGGCTTTAGCCCCGCAGATATCACAAGCCATCACGCCTCCATAAAGTAACCACTAAATCATCTCGATTAGGGCGTGAACACTCATTGCTATGCTGTCTACGCTCTATCATGGCTATTTCCCTGGCACAGCGTGATAAAGCGTCATCATAGAGTTTTTCTACCAATCGATGATCCATAAAGACTTTTCCAGAAACATGAGTGCGAGCTATATCTGGATAATCCCGTTCGCTCCACACTCGCAATTTAACTCTTCTGTTGGGATCACGAACATCTAGCAAAGAACGGAACCAACGAAGATCTGCATGGGTAGCAAATAACACCAAATCCCCTTCACTAACGCTATCCGCAAGTGTATTACTGCGGCCTGTATGCCTAGCTGCTGCAAAATAAATATCAAAGGCCGCCTTTAGCGCTGCACCAATTCCAAAAAAATCCATGCCTAACCCCTCAGCACTTTATCAACCGTTCCGATCCATTCGCCGACCACTACCGACGTACCACCGACGAAATGAATTTCTGCTCCACTATTCCCATTCGCTTCATAACTAGTAACGTGGGTGATCTGCGACCGCATAACATGCACAAACTCACCTCCTTTGTGGCGCCCAAATGGTTTTAACTGCAACACCCCTGAATCAACTCGTTGTCCCATCCTTACCTCCTCTAATAGAGCTTCACTTCAACAGCACCCTTTCTCAGCTGCCTAGCACGAGAAAACACGCATTGGATATCACTGCTTTCAATGATGCGATCTACCTCTAATCGAACAGCTTTAAATCCTAACTTTTGCAGCGTCTTAAACTCTTGCTCGGTGAACCACTTCTTAAGCTGCTCAAGATCACGACAAGCACACCCGAGGACATTCCCCATTGCCTGCTCAGCGCGAACATCAATATCGAACTCGAGGTAATAAGGAGGCAGCTCCTTATGTTGTTGCAGCCACTTAGCTGTAAACCCTGGTTGAAATGGCCCTCGACCACGCTTGTCTTGAACCCTAAAAACAGTCGCTTTCATCTCTTTTGCCTCTTCCTCTCTGTAGGAGGACAGATTATCTATAAATGTCTTTATTTATGCGGCGTTAACGCTGTCGCCATTACTGGTGTATCTTGGGATTATCTTGGTTTTGAACGGGTTTTTAATTCCAACCAAATGACCATGCCATAGCTCAATAGCACTACGCTTTTGGTTTTCCATATAGGTGTGAATGTATGCCTGATCTAGCTTGGTCATAGAGTGATTCAGCAGCTGCTCTGCGACCATATAGTCAACCCCAAGGTCGGCCCAACAGGTTCTGGCCAGCTTACGCAAATCATGGGCGGTCCACTCCCCCAACGACACGCTGCGCACCATCCGAGAGGCGTTCCTGTCATCAATGCAGCCACGGCTACCTGACACTGGGAACAACCACTTACCAGAAAGAGTCCCTCGGTACCAGGTGAGTACATCAACCAACCAATCAGACAAAGGAAGCACATGCTTAACACCTGTTTTGGTGATCTGCGCTGGTATTGTCAGGCGGCGCCCTGGCATGTCGATATAGGCCCACTTTAGGCGTCTGGTTTCACCAATACGGGTACCAAGCGCCAGCATTAACCCAAGCAACACGCTAGTACCGTTATTTGCCCCGGCGATGGCAGATAGCACCTCAGCTAGCTGCCCAGGCTCAAGCCCAGACCCTTTGGTTTTAATGCTAGCGTCGGTGAAGTCGCTAAACTTAATCCCAGCCAGCGGATCCTGCTTAATACGCCGCAACACCGCCGCCTGTTTAAATGCCTTCTTCAATACTGCATAGTGCTGTCTTACCGTCCCAAGTCCATAACGCGCCTGTAATGGCCATAACAGCAGCTCATCGAGCACCTTACGATCAACCCCTTCAATCGCCACATTGCCGAGCATGGGGATTAAATGCTTGTTGATTGAAGACTTGATATTTAACTTACGCTTCGCAGACAGTGCGCGATCGGCAAGAGCCCTATCCCGGTACCATTCAAGGAGGCCTGCACAACTGCCCCAGCTATCAACAGCAGTGCTCTCCCCAGCGCGCTGAGCAACAGTCAAGCGCTGCACCTCATCACGCATCGCTTTAGCCCCTGTGGCAGGCCACTCACCAACCTTACGCCACTTTGCAGCACCATTTTGGTAAGTAACCAAGTGCCAGCTTCCGCCAGTTCTGGCGCGATTGAAGCGCAGCTTTAACGGATGCTTAGGATCCCTAACTTCAGTGATCCCCAAGTCGGCCAGCTGCTTTCTAATCGCAGAGTCTGATAGGTTTATTTCAGCGGTCGCCATTGTTTACCTCAATCATCTAGGCACCTCAATCATCATTGGCCGCGCGCATCACCGTGGCCAGCACCATGCCACGCTGCTTAACATGCACTGCAAACAGAAACCGACCATTGCGCAACAAGGTGCCTTTGCTCTTTCGCTTAACCTTCACCTTTTCACCGTCACGCACCAAGGAGATCAGCCTGGCATCCACATTACGGCCAGCGCGCATGAAATCTTCAAAGAATCGCCTGGCATACTGCACCCGGGCGTGATCAGTCACGTACACCTGCATCATTCGACCTCCACCTCAATCAGCTTAAGTACCTTGGCACACTGCCTGGCGGCCTCGCCCTCTTCCCGGTATAGAGAATCGATGGCATCCATAAGCCGATCATAATGTTGCTTACGAAACTCAGGTGTTGAGCAACTGGTGTGAGTCAATGCAGAAAAGGCCTCTGCAAAATCGCGCATCGAGGAGTTTTTATGCCCGGTGCCCTCACATCGGCTGCAGGTGTAGATCTGCTGGTAGCGCTTACTGTATACCGTCCCGACGCCTTTGCACTTGGGGCAGACACAACTACCGCACACCTCTTGCACCGCAATCTCTGCCAGGGCTCTGGCGGCAGCTGGCTCAACGCCATTGCTCTCGTTAGCCAATGTCAATGTGCCAATCAGCAGCGTTTTGGCGCCAGCGTTGCCGCCTATCTTGCTTTCGAGCACATTCACCCCAACGGCGTACCCGGCATGCTGCACCATCCCGACGACACCGGCGGCGTCCTCCCGACTAAAACGGCCCTTGCCATAAATCGGCTCTGCGCTGATAGCCTGGGGGGATATCAGGCAAAACAGTCTCTCAATGCTAACCATGTGCGCTCCTATACCATGTATTGAGCAAGGTAGCCGCCATCATGCAGCCTCTCGCCTCAGCAAACTCATCAGCCCGGGGATCATGTACCGACTGTCCTTGATTGCGATAGTTACGCATCTCAATGCCTTGTCGCTTTAACTCATTGCTCAAACGATGATTGGATACTTTGGCCGCCTTAGCGACTTCACCTAATGTCATGTCCGTGTATCGATAAAGCCTAACTGCCGACTCCATTCGCTGGGCGCTGGCGTTAACTCGAGTGTCGCGTCGATTATTAGTACTCTTGGTTAGCTTTCTGCAATAAGTGCAATCAAGCGAGCTGATATAACGCTCGTGACCACCACAGTGCTGGCATGGCACCGAGCAAATAAACAACTTGGCTTTTGGATTGCTCGCCAACTCAGCTTGCGCCTCTTCTTTAATCGTCATCCTTACCCCCTGATCCCGAAAAGGGCCAATAGCGCAGCGTCGCGAGTATCCTCATTACTTCGCCCTGTCCAGCCCGTTAGCTTGTTGAAATAAGCGCTGTTCTTCTTTGCTTGGCGCTTCACAGCACCTTTTAGCGGAGCAACCTTAATCACCTTCACGCCACGCTTAGCCAGCATGCGGTCGATATGGCGCGCCGTCGCTTTGACATTACCGACATTCTGGGCAACACGTTCACGCACTCGGCGACTTTGACCGCCACGGTTAAACACTGGTTTATTGGCTTCCACATCCTCCAGCACCACCAGCACGCCATCGGTGAATCGCGCGGCAACAAAATCACACAGATCATCAAGCTCTAACTTGTGCAGCGACTCAATGCGTCCATTGGTGATCACCGCAACGCCTGACTTATCCATATCTGGATCGATACCAATAATCACGCGGCGGCCCCTGGAATTTTTATGCCTAAGACTCTGCAAGCCTGCTCAAAATGATCGAGCAAAATGCCATTAAATGGACAGGTTCTTACAAAATATGGCGCTTGCTCTATCAGCATGCCGTCATCGTCATCTAGGATGAGGTAGTCAGTCACCATTGAATGCTCGCGCAGCCAAGCCTTAATTTCATCGCCTCGCTTAGCAGGGTGTGGTAGGTCTACGGTTCTCCAATGTTCATGTATCGCATTAGAGATCTCTTTGAAGCCTAATACACGAAATAGCTGATTAAACTCACGCTTGCTCGAACCATGGCGCCAGCTAGAGCTAATCACCACCTTGGCACCAGCCTCAACCACTAAATGCCTCAACATATGCAGTGCGGCTGGCTCTAATGCCTGCAAAAAACCAGTCTGTCCTATAGCCACACAGTAGCGTGGCGACTGCAAAACGCCGTCGATATCTAGGAATATTACTTTCACGCTAAACCTCCAACAGCTTACGCTTTTCAATAAAACGGCTTATCACCTCAGAATCATCGGTAAACCACTCGCCATATACCCGCAGGTTAGAAAACCGCTCATGAAATTCTTTTTCAAAATCGCCAGTTTCAGAATGGATAATCTCAAGTTGGACACCAGAACCACACTCAAGGGCCACAATCCGCTTATCTAAATCGATGGTTTTTCCTATTTTGATCAATCCAGTTAGTGGGTGTCTTATGAAATAGGTGACGGGAATCCTTAAACCGCTATCCGCGTCGCTGTTGCCATAAATCAAGGCAGGAATAACCGTGCTCTCTGCAATAGTAATGATCTTTAAAATTTCATATGCGGCATTTTCCACCAGTGGATATGAACGAAATAGAGCGCGAGTCAATTCAAGATGATTGACTGATGCTTGTATTTTTTTGACTTGCTCACAGGCTTGGGATCGGCTCATGCTTGATACATCTGAATACTGGCACTCACCGAACAAAGTAAGCCCCGCTGAAATCATTTTCATACCAATTGAGTAAGCAGCCTCATTCGAAATGCTTCCTTTAACAATGGCTGTAGCCAACTGATTCATAGGCCCCTCCTTGCTCGATATGCTTTCGCCACATCATGCAACCAGGTATTGGCAACTCTGCGGCGATCACCGGTAGTGGTGGATTGATACAAATGCTCATAGTGCAATGAAACGAAGTGTTTAAGCCGCTTAGGGTGCCCGGGGATCTGCCGCATACAGCGCATGATGAAGCGCAGATCAGACTCATCGGTTCGCCCAAAGTAATGCCTGGGATAGTCAAGCCATGGGTTCACCGCCGTGCCAATCTGTGGTCCCAATGGATACTCTGGAATAACCGGATTGTTGGGCTCGTCATTAGCTGCAACGCATGAAGCAGAATTTGCCGCAGGTGCGCCAACAAACTCGTATAGCGTCGGCGCATTAATGGGGAGAGGTTTAACCGCTATCGCCATCAGTTGTCCCTCCGCTGGCGCTGATCTAAACGCAGGCGCTGCAGGCGCGCTTCAATCTTTGTCTTTGGCTCGCGTTCCTGAATCAGGTTTTCAAAATAGGCCCTGGCACTGGGCGCTTGATTTTCAAGCAATGGAGTATTCATCGAAGCAATATGCTCACCACGGGCCACCTTGGCAGCCACCTGCTTCATGTTGCAGCTAAACAATGACAAGGCCTTGTCATGCGACAGCAACGCCTTGCAGGCGTAACCACAACGCAATCTAGTGGCATACTCAATATCGTTTGCCGCCGGCTTACGCTCTATGAGCCTGGTAAACGCATCAACGATTTCGGTATCACTAACACCAACGGAATTGCACCACTCAATGAACTGACCGACAGACGGCATAAACGGACTGGCATCGCGCTGAGCTCGGTGGATCCCCAGCTCAATTTGCTGCAACGACTTAATGCCATGCTGGGCAAATGCCATTGTCCACGCCTTCTTCCATTGAGCCACAGCGCTCTTGTCACCCAGCGCCGCTTTCCATGCCGGCTTAATGGCGATCAGTTGTCTAAGCGTCTGGTTGACGATATCAGCAAGATAGTTGTTAGCACCGGCCGCCAAGGGGTTACTGCCCATACCAACTCGCCCTTGCTCCTCAATAAACTCAATCGCAGAGCTAGCCACTTGGCCCAAAGATCTGGCTTGACTCATTGGCAAACCTCCGCGCTGGGAAGCACCAGATCATCGGCCCAGCTGGTGTCATTGAGCCCAAGCGGATCATCATCAACGCCGCTATCGCTACTTTGGCCACCAGCCATAGCACGCTTGTGGTGCAGATCAGACTGTCGATTAGTTAGCCAGGCATTGATGAATTGCATCATCTGCGTTCGTGGCTTGAGCTTGGCAGGATTGCAGTCAAACCAACTGAGCATGTTACGCAGCTCCTGCCCAACATCGAGATTAGGGAATAGTTCGGCAAAACGCGCTTGGTGCTCAGAGTTAACATCGTAAAAACCACCGTTCAGCAGCGGTAGACCAATCGATTTGAACGCGGGCAAATTTTCAGCAGCAGCTGCTGTTATTCCTTTCCTTTCCCCTTCCCTTCCCTTCCCTTCCTCTTGTGCGTTTTCGTGTCGCGTGCCTGACGCGTCAATCACGCGTGCATCGTCCGTTTGCAACTCATTGTTTTTGGGCGTTTCACTGCCATACTTGCCAGATAACACAGTGCCTGCGCTAATTTCAGGCAGTTCGCTCTTCTTTTCACGGTTATTGATCACCTGGTGTTTTGAAAAGCTAGGAATACACCCGTAAATCACGCCTGCAACTTCGTACTTCACGACAAAGCCACACGTGGCCAACGCGTCAAGCACGCGTGAAAAGTCAATGTCGTCATAAGGGAGAACGTCGAGCTTCAGCTTACGAGGGCGCCACTCAAACCGTCCTTCGCGATCACAACAGCAAAACAGCCCAGTAAAGACCAAGCGCAATGGGTAACCTGTTGCCTGCTCAGCTTCAAATAGCTGCTCATGACGAAACAGATCAGGCTTGACCGTTCTTATCCTAGCCATGGTTCCTCCTGCTCGGAGGCACAGGTAACCGACATCCTGCGTCATACAACGCAGTGCAGATGCCGCTAAAGCTTGTCGTTGTGCATTGGTTGGCCACGGCCACCATCTGATTTATCTGTGATTGGCGATCTGCGCTGACACACGCATTAGCCTGACGCCTGGTCATCAGATCAAACTCAATATCTTCTTCGGCAGTAACAGGTATCTCGCTATCAGAAGGCGCGCACTTATTTATTGTTATCTGTTCGTGTTTCTGTTCGTGTTGGTTATCACTTAACTGATTCATCTGATCCCCCATGTGGAAGGCTATGGCTTATCCGATAGCGTTCTAACCTGGCTCTCGACCACGGCGTCAAGCTTGGCCACCTCACGCACCGTGGCCGTTAACTCGTGGCGAATGTGCGTTAACTCTTGCGGCGTGATAACCCCATCGCTACGCGCCTCTTTAACGGCCGCCAATGCATGACCTAATTGCTCCACCAGCTGCAATAGCTGATCTGACAGGTCTTCGTCACAGGCTACCGACTCAGGAACTGGCACAAACATGCCTCCGGCCTTAGCCGCCCAGGCCTCAAGGATGCGCTTATCGCCTGTGATCTCTGTTAAAAACACCGCCTCACGCAACTGCAAGTGGTTCGACTCGTTATAGGGGTTTAGCTTGTTGTAAAGGACGGCTTGAGGAGTATTGAGTTTGCTAGCCAATTCAGGAACCCCATGGTCTTGCCCAAAGTCGTGGGCGGCTTGCAGCGGGTCACTGCATGAGGCTAGCTGTCGTTTTAATGAGCGTCGCTTATCCATATCGCTTATCCTGCACTTATGGGTTTTGGTCTTGGTCATCGATTGATGACGCGGGATTGGGGAACACATCAGCGAAAGAGCACCCAGCACCGAGTTTGTTAAGCGCATTAACAATGTTCCAACACTGATTAAAATCTGGCGTCCTACGATTGGTTTCATAGTGATAAACAGTTGAAACCTCAATATTGAGAACCTCTGCTAGGTCTTTTACTGAAATACCTGAAGCTTCTCTGACTTTCCGTATGCGCTGCATTTCTTGCCTCTATGTTTAACGATTTAGGCAAATATACATAATGTACATATACCGGTCAACAAAATGTACATTATGTTCGTTGATTATTTTTGTACATTTCGTACATTTTAGG
Organism: Shewanella sp. KCT; assembly: GCF_007636505.1. Taxonomy (NCBI): domain Bacteria; kingdom Pseudomonadati; phylum Pseudomonadota; class Gammaproteobacteria; order Alteromonadales; family Shewanellaceae; genus Shewanella; species Shewanella sp. KCT. Next base: position 10,949 of record NZ_LVDJ01000011.1, on the reverse strand, counting down.
GATGAAAATGAATTGGACAGAATTAGTTAAAGCCAGGCTTAAAGAGCTGGACATGACTCAAGAGCGACTTGCTGAGTTAGTCGATGTCACCCCAGGCGGGATGGGACATTGGCTAAACAAAAGGCGAGAGCCTTCAATTGCACAAATTTCCAAGATATTGAAAGCTGTTAACCTGGATTCACTAACCTTACACTCTGATGGGATGGTTGAGTATCCAAACCAAAAGATTGCCAATGTCACTGCTACGTACAAACCGACAGCATACCGAAAAACATATCCCGTACTTAGCTGCGTTCAGGCCGGGCAATGGACGGAGGCGGTAGAGTTGCACCCGACGATATCAGATGAGTGGCATGAAACCACCGAGCGCGCCAGCGACCGCAGCTTCTGGTTGCGGGTAAAAGGCGACTCCATGACAGCGCCGCATGGCCTAAGCTTTCCAGAGGGGACCTTGCTACTGGTCGACACAGATAAAGACTACCAGAGCGGATCCTTCGTTGTCGCCAAGCTCACTGACGTTAACGAGGCAACCTTTAAAAAACTGGTGATCGACGCCGGCACTAAGTTTTTAAAGCCGCTCAACCCGGCCTACCCGACCATAACCATTAACGGCAACTGCCATATCATTGGTGTCGTCGTCGACGCCAAACTCAAACTCTATTAAAACGGACATCAAAGACAGGGAGTCACCATGAAACAGCTTTTGGCAATCGCTATTATCCTCACAGTATCTGGCTGCTCAACCACCTTTGTGCCGCCGGAAAGTGCCAAGCAAGTCCCTGCAGAACGCATCTTCTATCAAGGTGATGGTGACGCCAAAATCACTGTCACTCGTGATGATGGATACATTGGTGGCGGATGTTATCTGGCTCTACTAATTAACGGAGCCAAAGCAGCACAGTTTGATCCGGAAGAAAAGGCTACCTTCAACGTAGCCTCTGGCGCGACAATATTAGGTGTTACTTTCTCCGGTGATGGGTTGTGCTCATACGGCCAAGTTCTGAGCACCGAAACCCAGCTGAAACCTGGTGAACACGGCATTTACCGCATGTACACAGGTTACAGCTCAGACCCAGTAATTCTCCCTGTCAGCAAGTCATGAAAGTATCTGCGCCAATAGAATTGATGAGTTAAGCCAGCAATTACTTGAATAGCAAATATAAACTTTAACGGCGCACTTATTTAAAATATGAGGTCCATGGATGAATAAAAGAAAGAAACAAAGCAGTGCGGTAAAAGACAGAGAGATATCTTACAAAAACAAAACACTTCACTACCGATATGCCGACATACGTAACTATGACGGTGACGCAACTCTTGCTGACATGTTAAATAAGGCTCTATCTAGCCTGTCTCTAGTGAAAGAACGGTATCAGATAGTTAACGAAGATACACACGACCCAGAAGAAGAAGATTACAATAAATCATTGCTTTTCATAAATAATAAAGCAATCTCTTGGAATATCGTATTCGGCGATTTAATGCGTTATTCCGAAGGCGCTAACAAATCAATTGTAACTGTTGATGATAACGCCCAACATCTTGAAGTTGCCACGATTGCACCACCTGAAAGCTTGGAAGGTAAACGCCGGGAATTTTTAGACTCAATATTATATTTTGGATCTTACAAAAATCACGTAGCAGTGATTCAGTCAGCAGTGCTTCGGACTTCGGAGTTAGAACGGCACATCAATTGGTTGTTACATCAGTCGAAAGTCCTAGAAAAAGAAGCCTACGTTCTGTTGACAACGAAAATCCCTGTACTCGCTCAGAAAAAGCTCGAAGAGTCTGACACTAAGACGTTAAAAATTGGTGCGCCACTGATTGATTCAGTTAATGACAAACCTATTGTTGACTTGCAAAAAACCTATAGTGAAACCAAAGATTATGATGCTAAAAAGGTTAGTGTAAAACCGAAGGGGTTAGGACTTAGCTGGCTATTAAACGCTTTTGGAGATATGAGCAAACTTGCTGAATTTGGTATAACAGAAGAACTTCTATCTGAAGACGCTATAAAGGGTTCTAGTATTAATGTTGCTCTGGAAATCTCTTACACACGTAAGGCATCTAAAAGCTCTCAAACTATACTTAATAGTGTATCTACCGCAATGAGACACTCCCATCCGGACGATATTTCAATAGATTATGGAAAAGTTGGCCGTCTAGTTGGAAGAGAGCTGGTGTTGCATAAGAAACTTACCTTGCGTTACATTGACGGTGTACTAGATGCGCTTGATTTATACCCTAAAATTCGTGAATGGTTAATTGAACAGATAACTGTCGAGGAGTTAGAAGCTGAATAAGCTTAGAGTAGCTGTTGCATTAAGTGTTGGAGTTGTAGCTCTCTTTGTTTCTCTATATCTACTTGGTATGGAGGGGGCTGTTACTGTCAAATCAAAACTATACTTTTTGAACGCATTGCTACTCCCACTCATCGGAATAACTATCCACATAAAAACGAAGGCCGACAATCTAACCTCCATAGATGGACTACGCTCAAAAGATGTAACAAAAATCACAGCTCATGCGACCGACTTTAATCATCGCATTTGGATATTGTGGTTCATGTATATCCTAGCTTTTTGCAGTTCAATCATAGTTACCCTATTACCACTTATTGGCGTTAACCTACTAAGTGCAGTCTGCTTCACCATAAGTTTATTCATGGTGTGTTTAATTGCATCAACTTCGCTATACGCTACTGATCAAGCAATACAAATCTTGATAGTCCATTTAAAAGCTAAGGCTTTAAAAAACAAAGAACGAAATGCCGCCCTTGAAGAGTTGGAAGCAGATGACGATTTTTCTGAAGAATTCAAAGAATACCTTTTAAAACAAAAAGGCGAATAGAGCAGGCACACCCTCATCTTCCAACCCGCTTCGGCGGGTTTTTTATTGCCACGACAAAAATAATGTACATTTTGTATTGATATTAAAATATACATTACGTATATTCTCACTCATCAGCAATACAATACGGAGCAACAAGGATGACACCTAGCACTCAACTGCATGCTAACAGCACATCGTTAGCCCTGGCATTCATAACGCCAAAAGGGAAAACAGAGTTCAACCTGCTAATGGGCCTGAGAATGGCTTGCCTTGTTGCTCGTAGCGGCAACCTGTCTGCAAACGCCAAGGTGCAGGCCAGACTGAACGAGATTAAAGACTACCTGCATTACCACCAGCCCAGCCAAGCGTTCCATCAGCGCTTTGTGCTCGGACGCAGCGAAATCTGCGCCGGGATCCGCTTGCACATCGACGCCGATGGCATCGCCACGGTCGAACCCGCTTTAACACCAAATAAAAACGTTATCGCGTTGGTAGGAGGCCGTCATGCAGCAAACCACTAACCCGCAAGCCAGTGACGCGCTGGATCTGCTACTCGAGCTAATCGCTAACTTCTTCGAAAACTTCTCGTAAACAGGAGGCTGAAATGAAGCTTACTACTGCCGATGCAGCCGCATCACAACTAGCAGTCATGCTTGCCGATACGCTAGCCGACAGCATGAGTCCAGCAACGACTCCAGAGGTAAGCCCTGTGCTTGGCCGCAGCAAGATGAAGGAGCAGGTACTTCTTCGAAGAGGCGAATGCCGGCGCCGTATCGAAGCCATTCACGACGCACGAGAACTAGAACGTCAACTGGAATTTTAGGAGAAGGGCATGAAAATCAAATTCGACAGAAAGTATCTTGCGGTGCTGGCCGAGTTCGTTGGCAAAAACGACATTCGCTACTTCATTAATGGCTTCCACATCAAGCCACATAAAGAAGTAGGCGTGATCTTGACTGCGACAGATGGCCATCGTCTTGTCACCATTCACGACGAAAACGGCTTTACAGACGGAGAATACATTTTCCCCATCAGCAAAGGCCTGCTGGCAGCATCTAAAAAAGGAAAAATCGAAGATGTTAGAGCCCTTGTAAACGTCATGATATTAAACGGTCAGGCCATGGTGACCTCTATCGAATGTGAAAAAGGTGAATGGCCAGATCAAATCAGTGAGGACTATTCACATCAAGTTGGCTATGTCGAATTCATCAAGCCAATTGCCGGGAGATATGTCAATGCCGCCAGGGTATTTGAAAACCTTGGCAAGCCTGTTGGCACCGAAATAATCGGCTTAAACACAGCTTACTTGGCCAGCCTAGACAAGCTAAAAGTTTCAGGTGTCCACCCAGGTGGCAAGGTGTTTCTCTTTGGCCCAGATAAGGCCATCGCAATTGTCACCGGAATATTCAACGAAATTGTCGCTGTGATCATGCCAATGAACATCGATAGCAGCGATAGCCTTGGCGAAATCCCAGCATTCACCTTAGAGAGTGGCCAGCAGCGACCAGAAACCCATGACGAGAGTGAAGGTCAGGAGGCAGCATGAGCGCCCTGGTCGAATACTGCGACCACTGGATAGCCGAATGCCAGCAGATGGCCAAGGACTATCCACAAGACGCCTGGCGCTTCGAGCAGCACATCAAAGGCTGGCAGCGGATACGCCAACAGATGATTAAAAAGTTTGGAGAGAAGAATGAGCAAAAATAAGTGCAACTGTTTCGACGACATACTTAAGCGATATCAAGAAAAAGTGAAACAGTCGATAGACCCAAGAGCCACAGAGCTAGAGGTCAGCTGGGATGGTTACTGCTACATCATTAATGGTGGTGACTACTCACCTGTGAACCCAAAAATCAATGTCAGCTACCGCGGCGTGAAAACTAACGGCGAACCATGCAAGGCAAAAACCAAAGACCAGGCGCGCATCATCGCTGACTACTGCCCTTTCTGTGGTCGCAAATTGGCGAAAGATGGGGAGGCCACATGAGTCAACAAATAGAAATCCCTGCATTTCTGCTTGAAATGTCACAACAAATGCACCAGCAGTCAAATCGCTACACCGCCGAGCCTATTTGGCAAGTACGCTGTAAACGCTACCTGATCACCGAGCAAGGGTACAACGAGCATCATTGGGAAATTATTGACAGTGAGGATGATGGTAAAGCGCTATATCACTCTGATAGATGCGATAAACAACCGCTGGCCGAATGGTTGCTTGAGAATGACCTAGGTTGGTGCGACTCATGGCTGGAAGAAATTGATATCAGTGCTGACATTGATGACCTTGGTGCGTTCTCAGAAATATTTATGCAATCCTTTCTCGATGACTTCGATGTTGAATCAGATTACGACGAGCTACCTGATTCGCTTATAAATCTACATTTTCAGGAGATTGAAGATGTCATAAAAACCTGCTTTACCGAGGCTGATGCGCTGGCATTTATTGCCCGTAAACAGCACGACTACCCAAAGCTATACACCTATGTCGAGTCTATGGTCTTTTGCCCTCAAATGATTGAGTTGCGCAACTGGATCCTGTCGCTGACAAAGCCGTCGGAGGCAGCATGAACTACCTCTTACCAGGCTCCGAGCCGGCCGAGCGCATGAACCTCATCATCGACGGCACCAATATGACCTCAAAGGCGCAGATCGGCGCCCTGCTCGAGCACTACGTTAACGGCCTGCCAGCCGCCCGCGCCTGCGCCCGTTACGGCATCGAGCTGTCAAACTTCGAACGCGCCCAAACACGACTAGAAGCCGAAGCAGAGCGCATTGAGCGCATCAAAGAAATCGATTGGGCTCGCTTTGGCTACCAAAGCCAAAAAACAGCGCCAACTTATCAATTAAGTGATAACAACGCAGGGGAAAGCGCATGAGCACTACAGAACTCACTTATGCCAACAAACTAGAAGCTCTGAAACAGCAACCCACCCACATGCTCAAAGAAGTCGGCGACCAATGGCGCACACCAGACGATCTGTACTGGGGTATCTTCGCTAACTACGGCCCATTTGTGCGCGACCTCTTCACCGACGGCGATAACGCCAAGTGCCCTAACTACTACACGGTAGAGGATAACGCCCTAATCCAAGACTGGACCAAAGACCTAGCAGGCGGCAAGGGCTACGCTAATCCACCCTACTCACGCTCAAGCTACGAAGATGACCAGGCTATCACCGGCATGCGCAACATCATCGCCAAATCATTGGAAGAGCGCGACAAGGGCGCCAAGTTCGTCTACCTCATCAAATCAGCCACATCAGAAGTATGGTGGCCAGAAGAAGCCGATCACATCGTGCTTATCCGCGGTCGCATCAGTTTCGACCTGCCTACCTGGTTTAAGCCAGTTGACAAGAAGCAATCGGCATCAAGCGCCGGGTTCGCCTGCGCCATCGCCATATTCGATAAGACCTGGCAAGGCGAGCGCTTTAGTTACGCCAAGCGTGAAGATCTGCTACGCGACGGCCAGGTGATGCTCGACATGATAGAGGACAGGGCAGAGCGCAAAGTCATACAAATAAAAAATGAAATGCTAGCCGAGCAGAAAAAGCCTATTCATATAGTGTCTTTCTCTGGTGGGCGCACCAGCGCTTATTTGGTTCACCTGATGGAGCAGAAGCGGAAAGAGGAAGGTTTAGAAGTGCGCTATGTATTCATGGACACAGGCGCCGAACACCCAAAAACCTACGAGTTCATTCGCAACTGTGTTCAGCACTTCAAAATCAAGCTTACTTGCTTAAGGACTGTGATAAATCCGAATCTAGGTATTGGTGTAACTTATCGAGTCATTCCGCTGGAAGAAATCGGCCCTGATCTACAACCGTGGAAAGACATGCTTAAAAAGTATGGCAAACCTTATGTCCATGGTGCTTTCTGCACAAGCAGAATGAAAACAGACCCAAACAAGAAATACCTCGATGAAACTTATGGCAAAGGAAATTATCACGCTTGGTTAGGTATCAGGGCTGACGAACCTAAACGCCTAAAGCCGCGTCAAGACATAAGCTATCTTGCCGATATTTCTGATTTCGAGAAACAGGACATTTTAGATTGGTGGGCCAACCAACCTTTTGATCTGGAAATTCCAGAGTGGTTGGGTAACTGTGTGTTTTGCCTTAAAAAAGGCTTAAACAAAATTGCACTTGCCGCCAAAGACGAACCAGAACTAGCCATCCAGTTTGTTGATATCACTGAACATGGAGACATTCGCCAAGGGCTTAAATATAGCGAAGGGCAAATGTATCGCCAACATAACTCGCTAAGCAGCATCATCGAGCAATACAAAGACACCTCACGCGATGAAATTTTATCAACAATTCGTGGTGGCCACGCTATGGATTCAGGCAGCTGCTCAGAAAGCTGTGAGGCGCTTGTTTGTGACGCCGATGATGACGTAGAAACCACTAACGACGTCTGGCCAGCAGAGGTCAAGGATCTGGTTGAGGCCGCTTTAGATGCTGAGCCATGCGAACCAACAGACAGCTTTTATCAGGCCCTGTGCGCTGTAGCTAACGAGCAACTTCTTTTGAAGCGTGAAAAGCAAAAAGTGATCGACTACCTGGTTATCCAGTTGAAGGAGGCAGCATGAAAACAGTATCAACCACAGCTGCAGCCGAGCATATGCTGACCACTGGCAAGCCATATACAGCCGCATTACTCGCCGAAGAGCTTGGCATTTCAGCCCAGCAGGCATCGGGCAAGCTGTACAACATCCGCACCAGCAGCAAGTACAACGCTATTGTCACAGAGCTGCCTAATCGCACAGTAAAGCTCACCGCGATCAAAGGCAGAAAACAATCATTAAACAGCCTGATGAAGCTGGCCATTTTCGGCAACAGAGCGGCATAGGAGGATTTATGAAAGGTCAAATCTCATTCACCAGCGAAATGATGCAAGCCATACTCGATGGCAATAAAACCCAGACCCGCAGACCTATTAAGCCTGAGATCGTCTCTAGCATCGAATTTATGGGCGGCAGCAATGAAGAGAGCAAGGAGTTCGACTTTATTGGGCTGACTCATGAGGCGTGGAAAGATGACAGCGGGAACACCCATGATCCAGAATGGCTGGTGTACTGCACAGAATATCCTGAGGAAGGGGTAACCCCCATAGGTAAATTGTATGGCGCGCTCGGCGACAAGATTATAGTGACAGATGGCGAATTAACAGCACTGGTTGAAATCATCGGCTTTCGCGCCGAACGGCTTCAAGACATCAGTGAGCAAGATGCGTGGGCTGAAGGGTGTGAAGGTTATGACGATGACGTCACTGGTGGCAAAAATGGGTACTCAGAATTCTCTGAATTGTGGGCCTCTATCTACGGCGACGAATCTTGGCAATCCAACCCATGGGTATGGGTTATCGACTTCAAGGTGATCTGTACAGGCAAGGAGGCAGCATGAGCATGAATGACCTACTGATCAAAGAGCGCGCCGAAAACGCCCAGCTGCGCGCCCAAGTTGCCGAGCTAGAGCAGCAAGTCGAAATCTTGTGTCAGCGGCCAGAGTTCGACCTATCGACAGTACATGGTCGAGAGCAGGCCGTGATCGCAAACATGAAAAAGTCATTTGAAGAGGGTGTGGCATGACAGGTCAAAGCGAAATGCTCACTGAGCAACAACTGGTAGAGCTAACCGGATACACCAAGGCGAGCGCCCAGATCAGGCAGTTAAAGCTGCAGGGAATTCACTACCACCTGCGCGGCGACGGGAAGCCGGTAGTCACCTGGACTGCCGTCAACTACCCTTTTATTAACCGTAAAGCCGCCAACGATAACACCCCGAAGTTTGAGGCTATTGGATAATGAGAAAGCGTAAACCAGAAGACCAATGGATGCCGCCAGGGGTGTACTTGCACCGCCGGGCGGGTAAGCCTTCTTGCTACGTAATAAAGGGAAAGAACTCAACTAAGAGCCTCTGCAAAGCAAATGCAACCAAGGCAGAGGTGTGGGCTGCCTATGAGGCTGCTATTGAGTCTAGCCTTAGTGTCTATACGTTCGAGAAGATGGCCAACGACTACATAGAGTCAGCAACCTTCAAAGAACTTGCACCAAGGACTCAAAGAGACCGTCAGCGCGAGCTAGCCATGTTCAATAAGGTTTTTGGCGCTATGGAGCCCGATAGTATCAAACCGCACCACATTCGCCGCTACATGGATGTGAGAGGCAATTCGAGCAAGACACAAGCAAACCATGAGCTCTCTGCATCGAGTGTGGTTTTTGCCTGGGGATATGAAAGAGGCAGATGCACCGGCAACCCGGCCAAGGGCATAAAGAAGTTCAAGCAGAAGGCCCGAGATAGATACATCACTGACAACGAGTTTTCCGCGCTGCTCTCTTCTTGCGAAACAAGGTTGAGGCTCGCTTGCCAGATCAGCTATCTGTGCGCCGCCAGACAAAGCGATGTGTTGGCACTGAAGTGGTCACAAATCGACGATAAGGGCATTTTCATTCAGCAAGGTAAGACAGGCAAGAAGCAAATTAAAGCCTGGTCACAACAGCTGATAGAAGCGATCAACGAGGCCAAAACATTACATCAAGGCGTTGCCAGCATTTACGTGATCAATAAATCAGGCGGGGGAAGGTTAACGGCTGACGGGCTGCGCAGCGCTTGGAAGAGAGCAATGGAAAAGCTGAGCAAAGATCACCCAGAAGTCGAAAGGAATTTCACCTTTCACGACATCAAGGCGAAGGGAATTTCTGATTTTGACGGAACGCTACAAGACAAGCAGCAATTTAGCGGCCATAAGACACTGGCCCAGGTGAACACATACGACAGGAAGGTGGCGATCGTCCCCACCATCGGTAGTAAAAACTAGAATAAACATGCAGATCAATGGATATCATTTTCTACAGTTTTTTCTACACAAATAAAAACGGCTCGCTCATTTCTGAGCAAGCCGTTGTTTTATTTGGCAGGGGTGGCAGGACTCGAACCCGCAACCATCGGTTTTGGAGACCGCTGTTCTACCAATTGGAACTACACCCCTGTTGACGTGGGGCATTATGCTAAAACCCCTCTCAAAGGTAAAGGACTTTTTATGGCTAACTCGCTCAATTGCGGCTTTTTCATGCAAGATAGCGAATATTAAGTCACATCCTCACATTCCCACTCAAAAAACTGCCATCTACACCATCATTCAACCCGCTTCCAATGACGTTAAACGTCACTGATTAATGGAATATCGAGCCTGAAATCCCCCAAGCAAATCCTATTGATGATTATCATCGGTGACTAATAACAGCCCAGCCTTTAACATTCAAAATGAAGCCTACATAATTTTGCATCGAACCTCTTCGAGACTAGCACCAGGGGATAAATACATAGAGACCTGCTACCCGCACCTTCCTCTTCCTATCCCGGACACCACAAACAAAAACCTTAATACCGATTCCACTAGGTCAATCATCAGCTTTTAGTGACTCAGCCTCCATATGGGATAAAAATAGTTCCAAGACACTCCTAAATAGCTACAGCGCAAAAACAGATGTTCTTGCGAGCCCTCCACCTCACTAGAAGGCATTCGCCTTAAATCATCGAAGCGTGGATATAGGACAAAGGCATGAAAATAGAAAGGGAGATATAGATCAATTTTAATCAGTACGGCTGAGGTGCAAGCTCATATGGTTGAATGCTAGGAAACGCTATCTAGTCCTATCTCGAGAAATGGAATCCGCCAAAGGTTTCACGCATGGGAGCGTAAGACATCCGCTTATCGAGCGCAGCTTAATGGATGGCTGGAGCGCGAAGCAGCTAAGCTGCAAGCTGAGGGGCCTGACCACCATGGATGGCGGAAATGCAGTTGAAGAATGGAACACTTAACTGCCACACTGCGTAAGCAGCTTTGGGCTGCATGTGAAGTAGCGCTTTCGCGCGACCCACATGGATGTAGGAAGCGCCATAAATTGTTGGGAACAATTTAGGCGAGCGTATAAACGAAAAAATCCCCAACACTAGGTGCTGGGGATTTATCGACTCTCTTTCGAGAATAAATAGGCGTCTGGAAATGACCTACTCTCACATGGGGAGACCCCACACTACCATCGGCGCGATTGCGTTTCACTTCTGAGTTCGGGATGGGATCAGGTGGGACCACAATGCTATGGTTTCCAGACAAATT
>NZ_LVDJ01000010.1:99004-217485 GCF_007636505.1 Shewanella sp. KCT | reverse complement strand
GAGGGTCTTTATGCAGTAGCTCGATTGAATGGCGGCTCCTCTTACGAGAGACCGGTAACAAGTGGGTAGCGCTGCATAACTCCTAGCAATAACTCGAACAGTCATTGGGGCCTCGAGCCCGTATAGCAAGGCAGAGTAAGCTTATAATGAACAACCATAAAAACCAAACTGAAATCAATGTCGGCGTTGATGTCGGTAAGTCACAGCTCGATATCGTTCTACATCCACTCGACCTACATTTATCTATCCCATATGACCCTGAACATATCCAGAAAGTCATTCAGGTACTTAAGAAGCATCCGGTAAAACGTATCGTCACTGAGGCGACGGGTCGTTATGAGCATGCCTTTGTCTTTGCCTGCGATAAAGCTAATTTACCCGTTGTTATCGTCAATCCAATCAAAGTTCGTCGCTTTGCCCAAGCTATCGGTGTCATGGCGAAAACAGACAGAATTGATGCTTCAGTCATCGCTCAATTTTCGGCAATCATTAAACCTGAGATAAAGCAACTTCCGGATGAACAGTCAAAAATAATCAAAGACTTACTAATCAGACGAACTCAGCTACTTGAAATGGCAACGATGGAAAAAAATCGTCTCCAAATCATGCCCAAAGAGCTTCATAAATCAATTAATACTTTGCTTAAATCACTTAACCAGCAAATAGATAAACTTACGGAAAAACTCGATAAGCTCGTAGCCCAGGTCAAAGAATGGCGCGTCAAATCGGAAATATTGACGAGTGTTCCTGGGGTGGGGAAAGTGCTTTCCTACACTCTGCTTAGTGAAATGCCAGAGTTAGGAAAACTAAACCGAAAAGAAATTGCCGCCCTAGTTGGTGTCGCTCCCATGAACCGCGAAAGTGGTTCTTACAAGGGTAAACGCAGGATCCGTGGTGGTCGCCACAGAATACGTACAGTCATGTTTATGGCGATGATGTCTGCCATACAGTGTAATCCTGTTTTTAAGCGCTATTACCAGCGTCTCAAAGCGGCTGGAAAAATGCCGAAAGTAGCACTGATCGCCTGCATGCGAAAGCTCATCGTGATCTTGAATACCATGCTTAAAAGCGAGGAGCTGTGGTGCGCAAAAAACGGATAAATATATTGACTAAACACCACAGTCACTTGTTAGGCGATGCCGGTCACTGTGTTCCTCGAAACCATAGCGTTATCTCTGTATTTTATTCGCATTACTTGATCTTCTGTATCGTAGAAGTAATGAACAACTTCTGGTGCATCAAAATCATCGAGCTCTAGAGGATGTAATGCATAAGGATTATGATAAATTTGTAAACCATCCAGGTGAGTTTCATAATGATCTACGGCATTGTACAAATACATATCGTGACCACAAACTTCTCCCTCTGAGAAGACGCGTTCAGAAAAAATATCATACCCCTCCGCTATAGGATTTACAGAGCGACCGAGCTTATCTAAACCCTCTTTAGCCATAAATTCCACAATGCCCATTCTCCTTAAACGTGTAACTCTAACGAAGCTTGCAGTACCTGCCATTGATACCGCTTTACCAAAAGTACCCGTGGTTGAAAAAATAACCGCACTGATTTCTTTATAAGAATCATTGGTAAAAATTCCCAATTCGACTTCTTTACCATTTTTATTAATTACACATTTAACTGTGTCCTGCGGATCATGGTAGTTTTTTGGTGGTTCTACACCATAAAGGACTCTATTGATTGCAGTGTTATTTTGACTTTGTGCTAACTGCCTATCAAATGGAGCTACAGCTAATACAAAAGGATTTCCTTTCACATGTTCTAATGAAGAGTAAGGATTCTTTTTCTTACCATCCCCTATAAACAAGATATGCTTATCTCGGATCTTTCCCGCTAATTTCAGTGTTGATTCACCCAATAACTCAGTGTCTAGCTGCTGTTTATCTAACTCCCGAGTTTGCTGAGTACTAGGATTAGATGTTACGGCTTCAACTGATATTTTTCTGTTATTAGGGCTTATCAAATTAAAGTCTGGACTCGCTTTAGAGTAATCAATTTTGTAGCCAAGCTCTTTAAAGGCTTTGTTTAGGTACAACTCCCAAAATGAAGAATTGAATGTTGTCTGCCATTCAGTTACGAACTTTTTAGCTTCACCACTACGATCAAGTAAACCCTCCCCCCATTCATTTATGATAGAGTGAGTTTTTGCATAAGCAGGTTCATTTAATACTTCTTTAAACAATGGATGAAGTCTTTTCTCATCCACAATTACCTTAAATAGGTCGATACTCAACTCAATACTCCATAATCGCCTAACGCCCAGCACAGCGGCTGGCAAAGCTGGCACGTAATTGCGCAGCAATTTGAGTGACAGGTTTGACAGTCCGTTGCTGCTGCTTGTTAAATGCCTGCCTATTGATTGGACTCACCAAATGTAGCCTTATGGACATCTTTGGGAATAGCTATTGCAGGTGCATTATTTCGAATACGCAGCACCTCAGCATCACTTAAAGTCTCACCTTTAAGCTCAGCGGCCCTTTCAAGCATTGCTTCTATTTGTGGATTATAAGAGACAACTAACATTTCGGGATTCTCTTTAGAAGAAAGCTCCTCAAATGATCCAGTATCTCCTACTTCTAGAATACTCATGCGATATCCTTTCTACTTCCTAGCATTTAACATTTTATTAGTGCGCATGCGCGTTTACCTCGTTGGACCAGTGAAAACGCGCACAGTTAACTATCTGTATGTATTGAACTTATCAGCATTTTGCCAAATATACCATTTGGAAAAACGCGCATGCGCGTTTTCCAAACCTATTATCTACTTAACAAATATTGTAAGCATTTAATTTTAAAGACATTTATTTATACCTAAATGAGAAAACGCGCACAAATACAGGATAAAAATCGTTCAAAACCCTTGTGATTTGAATATAACTGTATAGTTATCCAGTTTTTTGGTTGGGGAGTAGTGAATTACACCACGCGGGTGTAGCGATAAGAATTTCTAGGCCAGAAAGTCTGCTCGTTACTGACCCTCCGACAACTTGTTAACTCATTTTGGGGCAAAATTCAGTTAGCTTTTACCCGTTTGACCTTAAACACACCAATACCGCCAAATCGAAGAGACGTTAGATACCGAGTGTAGATACGCCGGTGAGCTTCCGAAACAGGGATGTTTCGGCAGAGCCTAAAGGGACTTATTCACGGCGTCTCACAGGCGTATCTGCACATCCCTCGCCGGGCAGGCGTTAGATAGCCATGAAGGTACAACCTTAATATGACCTCAACAAATACCAACACAACTAGCAGCAGCCATTAACTATCAGAGAAGATTCGACCTTCAATTCCCCGCCCAACAAGAATCCCGCCAAATTCATTTGGCAATAAAAAACCCCGCATTCTCATACGGGGTTCTTAGATTCAGAATTCATGGCTTAATCTTTAAGCTCTGAATCCCTATCCATGTTCTCAGTATTCTCTAACCACAAGGCGTTGATGATACCGAAAGAACACGCCAGCAAAATGCCTAATATCCAAGCAAAATACCACATAGTGTCGGCTCCTGTTAGTAAAGTGACGTCTTGTTGTCTTCGATGTAGCTACGGCTCAAGCGACCAAACATCTTGAAGTAGGTCCAGATGGTGTAGCTTAGCACGATAGGCACGAAAATCGCGGCCGCCCAGGTCATCACAGTCAGAGTCATGTGACTCGCTGTGGCATCCCACATGGTCAGGCTCACGTTTGGCTCAAGTGATGATGGCATCACGAACGGGAACATGGCCGCACCGCAGGTCAGGATCACCATAGCCACCGCCAGCGAGCTAAACAGGAAGGCAAAACCAGAGCGGTTGAAACGACTCGCCAGCAGCGCCAGTACCGGCATGGCAATACCCAGGATTGGGAACAGCATGGTCACTGGATACTTGTCGTAGTTAGCCAGCCAGGCACCCGCCTCTACCGCAACCGTCTTAAGGGCTGGGTTAGATGCGCCGTGGGTGTCGATAGTCGAGGTCACTACATAGCCGTCGATACCATTGGCTAGCCATACACCGGCCAGGGTGAAGAGCACTGCAACCAGGGCCGCAGCCACCTGGGTCGCCGTCGCCGCACGTACGCGCAGTTCGCCTTCTGTCTTCATCTGTAGCCAAGAGGCGCCCTGCATGATGATCATAGACACGCTCACCAGACCGGCCAGCAGGCCAAATGGATTAAGCAGGCCAAACAGACCACCGTGGTAGGTTGCACGCAGGTACTCGTCGAAGTTAAACGGTACACCTTGCAGCAGGTTACCAAAGGCCACGCCTATGATGAGCGGCGGTACGAAGCCACCCACAAACAGCGCCCAGTCCCAAGCCTTACGCCATCTTGGATCTTCGATCTTAGAACGGTAATCGAAGCCCACGGGACGCAGGAACAGGGCAAATAGCACCAACATCATGGCCACATAGAAGCCAGAGAAGGAGACAGCGTAAACCATAGGCCAGGCGGCAAACAGCGCGCCACCGGCGGTGATCAACCATACCTGGTTGCCGTCCCAGTGTGGGGCAATCGAGTTGATCATAATACGACGCTCGGTATCGTCCTTACCTATTATAGGCAGCAAGGCACCCACGCCCATGTCGAAACCGTCGGTGACGGCAAATCCGATGAACAGCACACCAATCAGCGCCCACCAGACAAATCTTAATATTTCATAATCAAACATAATGAGATCTCCGGTTTAAGCTTCTAGGTTTTCAAAGTGATAACGGCCCGTCTTGAGACTGCTAGGTCCCTTACGTGCAAACTTGATCATCAAGAACAGCTCAATCACAAGCAGGACTGTGTAGAAGAGCGTGATAGAGATGATACTGAACCAGAGATCCGCAGCCGTTAGGCTAGACGCCGACATGAAGGTTGGCAGCACCTCAGAGATGGTCCAAGGCTGACGACCGTACTCGGCCACGAACCAACCACACTCAATGGCGATCCAAGGCAGTGGCAGGCTGTATAGCGCCGCCTTAAGTACCCAAGGCTTCTCTTCGATCTGATGACGTGTGCTCTGCCAGAAGGCCGCCGCAAACACGAACAGCATGACGACACCCAGGCCAACCATCACACGGAAGCTCCAGAACATAGGCGCAACCGATGGGATAGAGTCTTTGGCCGCGGCCTTGATCTGCTCTTCGGTGGCATCGACCACATTGTCTGTGTAACGCTTCAGCAGCAAACCATAACCCAGGTCGACCTTGGCCTCTTCGAAGGCGGCACGCAGCTCAGGGGTTTCCTTGCCGGCGCGCAGCTCGGTCAACATGGCATAAGCCTTCATACCGTTGCGAATACGCTCTTCGTGTTCGACGATAAGGTCGCGGATACCGGTCACCTCTTCATCGATAGAACGGGTGGCGATGATACCCATGGCATATGGGATCTTGATGGCGTAGTCGGTATGCATGGTCTCCTGATTCGGGAAACCCACAGCGGTAAAGGCCGCAGGTGCAGGTTCTGTGTGCCATTCGGCTTCGATAGCCGCTAGCTTAACGCGTTGGGCCTCACCCACCTTATAGCCTGACTCGTCACCCAGTACGATGACCGACAGGATAGACGCCATACCGAAGCTTGCCGCGATGGCAAATGAGCGACGGGCAAACGGCAGATCACGCTTCTTTAGGATGTAGTAAGAACTGATGGCCAGAACAAACATGGCGCCGGCCACATAGCCAGAAGCCACGGTATGAACAAACTTCACCTGCGCAACCGGGTTGAACAGGACTTCGGCGAAGCTGGTCATCTCCATACGCATGGTTTCATAGTTGAATACACTACCTACTGGGTTCTGCATCCAGCCGTTGGCTACCAAGATCCACAGCGCCGACATGTTCGAGCCCAGGGCCACCAACCAGGTCACCGCCAGGTGTTGACGCTTGCTGAATCTGTCCCAACCGAAGAAGAACATACCCACCAGGGTAGATTCGAGGAAGAAGGCCATCAAGCCTTCGATAGCCAGTGGCGCACCGAAGATGTCACCCACATAGTGAGAATAGTATGACCAGTTAGTCCCAAACTGGAACTCCATCGCCAGACCTGTGGTTACGCCCAGGGCGAAGTTAATACCAAAAAGCTTACCCCAGAACTTGGTCATATCTTTATAGATCTGCTTATTGGTCATCACATAGAGTGATTCCATAATGGCCAGCAAGAACGCCAGCCCCAAGGTCAAAGGTACAAACAGGAAGTGATACATAGCTGTCAGCGCAAACTGTAAGCGCGAGAGCTCTACAACCTCTTCAACAATCATCAGTGACTCCTTAGGTGGTGCGATCATTCTTCAAGGTTAGATCCCCATCAACCCGGAAAAATGCCTATTTAGGAATTTTATTATTCAAGTAATTTGTCAGACCCGAGTCTCACAAACCGCCAAATTTTAACTTTTTGCCTCGCTCAAGCGTCGCTGACGCTCAAAAAGGCCCTCTCACCCCAGTTTTTGAGAGGCGGCTCACAAAACCTTTTGGTTTTTAAACCCCCGTCGCAGAAAACGGCCGAGAAAATCAATTTAAATTATTTTTTTCAAAAACTTACAACAAGGCATATCAAACGTACCCTAACCATTTTATACCATTCAAAATTGATTCAAATCAATCAAACACGGCGCGGATAGTGGGTTTTGCGGACGGCGCCACACTTCACCCGGCAACACGCTTGCCAAAACATTGCAAACGTGATAGGAAGCTGGTAAGTTTTAATAAAAATGCTATTTTTAGCAAATTTCAGCTCACATCGCGCAAAACGCAACATTTAACAAGATTTAACAATTAAAGAGTCAATATATGTAACCCAAAACAACTGCACAACTAACAACACAATCAAGCAAAATCAATGGTATACAAAATTAAAAACATCAAAACCACACCAAACACACCACCCAGAGATTAAAATTACTAATGCGAACTTGCAATTTTAATCGTTTGTTCTCTTGGCGACATTTGCTTACTATATGCCTGTGTTAAGGAGACGGCTCAATCAACCCGGTGAAGTTGCCCGGCAAGCCACACTCCGCTCACATCATTAATCACTGTGTGGAGAATCCGTTATGAAAAACCTATTTGATCGTCTAGTTAACAGCTACAAGCGCACTTTTGTTGAACTCTATACTGCAAGAGAGCTGTAAATAGCACCTTAACCCGCCATTGCTTGAAGTTTTGTTAGCGCAAAACGGCCACCGTTTTCTCCTCGAAGGCGGTGGCTTTTTACTTTCTAACGACTTGGTTTAGATGATTTTAGATTAGTTTAGCAGACGCTAAATAAATAATGTCGCCTTTTAGCGATTTTCGGGGCAGATCCCATTAAGCGTGATTTGCGCGAATTAAAGGAAAAAACCATCGATACCCCTACTTTATGGCTGTTTAGCAGTTCAGAATGTAATAAAGTAAGGCTAAGTGCATGTATCTGTGTGGGTTTAAACTAACTCTTTATGGGTATAAAAAAAGGGCCTCGAATTTTCGAGGCCCTTTTTGCATCAATTAAACCGCTAAGCTTAGGTTAACCTAATTTAGCGCGAACGTTTCTGAACATTCTCATCCATGGGCTATCTTCGCCCCACTCGTCAGGATGCCAAGAGTTCGCCACGGTTCTAAACACACGCTCTGGGTGCGGCATCATGATGGTGACGCGACCGTCTGTGCTACAGATACCGGTTAAGGCGTTTGGCGAGCCGTTAGGGTTCTCTGGGTATTGTGTCGCTACCTGGCCATGGCCATCGACGAAGCGCAGCGCGATTGTGCCAGACGCCTCTGCGGCGGCCAGCGCCTCAGGCGATGCGAACTCGGCGCGCCCCTCACCGTGAGACACGGCGATCGGCATGCGTGAGCCTTCCATGCCTTCGAAGAAGAAGGATGGACTCTTCTGCACTTCCACCAGGCTGAAACGCGCCTCGAAACGCTCGGAGCGGTTACGCACGAAGTGTGGCCAATGCTCGGTACCCGGAATGATATCTTTCAGGTTAGAGAGCATCTGACAACCGTTACATACCCCGAGGGCGAAGCTGTCGTTACGCTCGAAGAAGCGGCTGAACTCTTCACGGGCACGGCCGTTAAACAGAATCGACTTGGCCCAACCTTCACCGGCGCCCAGTACGTCACCGTAAGAGAAGCCACCACAGGCCGCCAGGCCCTGGAACTCTTCGAGGCTGATACGGCCAGAGAGAATGTCAGACATGTGAACATCACGGCTCTCGAAGCCGGCGCGGTCGAAGGCGGCGGCCATCTCGAGGTGAGAGTTAACCCCCTGCTCACGCAGGATAGCCATCTTAGGCGCTGTGCCCTTGAGGATATAAGGCGCGGCAATATCTTCGCTTGGGTCGAACTTAAGATCCACGGTCAAGCCTGGGGCATCGGCCACCTGCTTGAGCTTGAACTCTTCCTCGGCACACTCAGGGTTGTCACGCATCGCCTGCATGCGATAGGTGGTCTCGGCCCAGATGGTACGCAGCTCGGTGCGTGACTCGGCCAATACCTCGGTCGCTGCATCACGGATGATGATGCTGTCGCCAGCCACTGGCTTAGCAACCACATGGCAAGCCACACCGGCCGCCTGGTACTGCGCCTTGATAGCCTGGCTATCGGCCGCGCGCACCTGGATCACGGCGCCCAGCTCTTCGTTGAACAGGCGCTCTAAATGAGTACCTGTCAGCGCGCTGAGATCCACATCCAGACCCGTGTTACCGGCAAACGCCATCTCAATCAGCGTAGTGAACAGACCACCGTCACTACGGTCGTGATAGGCCAGCAGCGCCTTGTCGGCCACCAGCGCCTGCGTCACCTCGAAGAAGCCACGCAGCAATGCCGCATCGGCCAGATCTGGCGCCTTGTCGCCCAGCTGACCAAATACCTGCGCCAGACAAGAACCGCCCAGACGACGCTCGCCCTGGCTAAGGTCGACCAGCAGCAGCTCGGTGTCGCCCTTGTCGCTTCTCAGCTCTGGGGTTACTGTCTTACGAATATCTTGCACCGCACCGAAGGCAGTGATCACCAGCGACATAGGCGAGGTAACCGTCTTATCTTCGCCGCCGTCCTGCCAAGCCGTCTTCATCGACATCGAGTCTTTACCCACTGGGATAGTGAGATCCAGCTCAGGACACAGCTCTTCGCCCACGGCCTTAACCGCCTCGTACAGGCCTGCGTCTTCACCCGGGTGACCCGCGGCAGACATCCAGTTGGCCGACAGCTTGATACGCTTGAGTGAACCAATATCACTGCCGGCGATGTTCATGATAGATTCGGCTACCGCCATGCGCGCCGAGGCGCCAAAGTCTAGCAGTGCCAGCGGGGTGCGCTCGCCCATAGACATGGCTTCACCGCTGTAAGAATCAAAACTTGATGCGGTCACGGCGCAGTCGGCCACAGGCACCTGCCAAGGACCGACCATCTGGTCGCGATTCACCAGACCGGTAACCGTGCGGTCACCGATAGTGATCAGGAAGGTCTTCTCGGCAACGGTTGGCAGACGCAGTACGCGGCGCACCGCATCTTTCAGCTCAATTGTCTCTTGTGCCAGCGCAGGCGAGTCCGCCTTTTGCGACACCACGTCACGGCTCATCTTAGGCGCCTTGCCCAAAAGGACCTCTAGCGGCAGATCGATAGGCTTGTTGTCGAAGTGCTCATCCGACAGGGTCAGGTGACGCTCTTCGGTCGCCTCACCCACCACGGCAAATGGCGCACGCTCACGCTCACAGATGGCGGTGAATAGCTCCAGGTTTTCCGGCGCCACAGAGAGAACATAACGCTCCTGCGACTCGTTACACCAGATCTCCAACGGGCTCATGCCCGGCTCGTCCGATGGCACGTTGCGCAGCTCGAAACGACCGCCACGTCCGCCATCGTCCACCAGCTCAGGGAAGGCGTTCGACAGACCACCAGCGCCCACGTCGTGGATAAATTGAATCGGGTTGGCTTCGCCCATTTGCCAGCAGCGATCGATCACTTCCTGACAGCGACGCTCCATCTCTGGGTTGTCACGCTGCACAGAGGCGAAATCCAGGTCTTCGCTCGACTGGCCAGAGGCCATAGAAGATGCCGCGCCGCCGCCCAGGCCGATATTCATCGCAGGGCCACCCAGTACGATTAGCTTGGCGCCGACGGTGATCTCACCCTTCTGCACGTGCTCTTCGCGGATATTACCCAGACCACCGGCAAGCATGATTGGCTTGTGATAGCCACGTACCTCGACGCCGTTGTGGCTCGAGACTTCCTGCTCATAGGTACGGAAGTAGCCCAGCAACGCCGGACGACCAAATTCGTTGTTAAAGGCCGCGCCGCCCAGTGGACCTTCGGTCATGATATCCAGGGCGGTCACGATACGATCTGGCTTACCATAATCGCCTTCCCATGGCTGTACGAAGCCTGGGATCTTAAGGTTTGATACGCTAAAGCCGGTGAGGCCCGCCTTTGGCTTAGAGCCGCGACCGGTTGCGCCTTCGTCGCGGATCTCACCGCCTGAACCTGTGGCCGCACCCGGATATGGGCTGATGGCCGTTGGGTGGTTATGGGTCTCCACCTTCATCAGGATATGCATAGGCTCGGTGTGATAGGCGTACACCCCGTTTGGCTCGGGGAAGAAACGACCGGCGACAGAACCTTCCATCACGGCGGCGTTATCTTTGTAGGCAGATAACACGTGATCAGGCGTCTTCTCGAAGGTGTTCTTGATCATCTTGAACAGCGACTTTGGCTGCACCTCGCCGTCGATGGTCCAGTCGGCGTTAAAGATCTTGTGACGGCAGTGCTCCGAGTTTGCCTGGGCAAACATCATCAGCTCGACATCATTAGGGTTACGATTCAGACGCTGGAAGTTTTCTACCAGGTAGTCGATCTCATCCGGCGCCAGCGCCAGACCCAATTTAACGTTGGCCGCTTCCAGTGCCGCCTTGCCTTCACCCAGCACATCGACGCTGGTAAAGACCGCAGGCTCGGTGCGGGCAAACAGGCTGCTCGCCTGTTCGAAATCTGGCAGAACCACTTCGACCATGCGGTCGTGCAGCAGGCCAAGCAGCTGCTTCTGCTGGGCGTCGTCCAGATTATCGGCCTGAACATAGTAGGCGATACCGCGCTCTAGGCGCTTGACCTTGTTCAGACCACAGTTATGAGCGATGTCGGTCGCTTTCGACGACCATGGAGAGATGGTGCCCGGACGCGGCGTTACGAAGTACAAGTTGCCTTGGGGCGCATGTGCTTCAATCGCAGGTCCATAGGTTAACAGTTTGGCCAGCTGCTGGGTTTCGCCAGCGTCCAACGCTTCTGTTAAATCGGCTAAATGTATGAACTCAGCATAGATATCTTGTACTGGAAGCGCCGCACTCTGACAGGCCTCCATTAGCTTTTGGACTCTAAACGCTGATAATGCAGGGGCTCCGCGGATGATCTCCATCACGTCTTTTCACCTTATTATTTATAATTGCAGGGTCAGATCTGGCGCTATTATAGGGAAATGTGGGGCACAAATCATCCGTAGCATGGCTTCAAAACAGCGTTTCCCTCGATTTATTATCACCATAGCGCGAAAACAGCTTTACGTAACAAAGAAACTGGCGCGGCGCCAAATTCATGCCCCATACTTAAGCTGGCAAAACGCTAAAATCATCCAACAAAAAACAACCAAACTCTGCCGACATAATCGCCATTATTGCCTTTGACCAGCTTGTGATATAATCATCGGCCGCGTTTTATAAAACGGATTAAAAAATAGTAACTTAATGAGAAGTTTCCTGCTGATTCTATTCTGTGTATCGCTACTGACAGCTTGTCAGGGCGAGCGCGTGGACGCAGCAAAAGCGGTTGAAACCCAGCCGAAAACCCAGCTCAATGTGGGCACCCTCTACGGTGCGCAGATCTATGTCACAACGGGTCAGGGGCCCGCTGGCTTCGACTATGAGATGGCCGAGCGTTTCGCCAAACATCAGGGCCTCACGCTCAACATGCAGCCCTACCCCACCATCACAGATCTCTACCAGGCGATGCGAAATGGTGAGATAGACCTGATCGCCGCAGGGCTGGCCGATACCCAGAGCCGCCGGGAGCAGTTCAGGCTGGGGCCGCCGCTCTACTATGTTAATCAGGTGCTGGTCTACAAACAGGGCGCCAAGTACCCAACGGATGTAAGTCAGCTGGATGACAACATTACCGTGATCTCAGACTCCTCCTTTATCGAGACCCTGGCGGAGATGCAAAAACTCTATCCCGAGCTGGTATGGGATCAGCAGTGGGACAAGGACAGCGAAGAGCTGCTGGCGATGATCGCCCGCGACGAAATTAGCTACACCATCGCCGATTCGACCACCTTCGAGATCAACCGCCGCTATATGCCTGAGCTTAGGGCGGGCCCTGTGCTACGAGAGGGACAGGCCGTGGTCTGGCTGCTGCCGCCCAATGGCAGCGATCAGCTGATGAGTGACCTGCTGAGCTTCTGGCATCAGGAAAAAAGAGCCGGCACCCTGGCCCACCTGAACGAGAAATATTTCGCCCATGTGAAGCGCTTCGACTATGTGGACACCCGCGCTTTCCTGCGAGCCATAGATAGCCGGCTGCCCAAGTACCGCGACAACTTCGTCGAATATGCCGGCGATCTCGACTGGCGTAAGCTGGCAGCCACCGCCTATCAGGAGTCCCATTGGAACCCCAATGCCCGCTCGCCCACAGGTGTGCGCGGCATGATGATGCTTACCCTGCCTACAGCCAAACAGATGGGGATCGACAACCGTCTCGACCCGGAGCAGAGCATACGCGGCGGCGCCAAATACCTGAGCGACATTCTCAATCGTCTGCCTGAGTCGATTCCGGAGAATCAGCGCATGTGGTTTGCCCTGGCCTCCTACAACATAGGCTATGGCCATGTAGAAGATGCCCGCAAGCTGGCGCAATCTATGGGGCTTAACCCCAGTGCCTGGCGCGATCTGAAAAAGGTATTGCCTCTGCTGCAGAAGCGTAAATACTACAAGCAGACCCGCTACGGCTATGCCCGAGGCAGCGAGGCGGTTCACTACGTGGATAACATCAGGCGCTACTACGACACCTTGGTATGGATTGACAATCAGAATCAACAATTACAAGATGAGGTGATGGAAGCGCAACAACAAACGGCCGAAAAACAATCACAAAGCGAAATTTCCGCCGCGCAGCCCAACTGATATGACGCGGCCTGTGATTGCCTGGATAACGGCCTAACGGAGGTTCATCATGAGAAAAAAAACCTTAAACAATCTGTCTTCACGGCGAAGAACCCTGCTTAAGATACGCCACCAACACACCATCAACCGACAGAAGCAGTTCTTCACCTTCATCAAGCAACCTGGCAGCCTGAGTCCAATTGACTAATCCGAATCAGACTGAAGCAAAACAAGCGAACAACTCATAAAAAAACAAGGGCCTATTGCCCTTGTTTTTTTTCTGCCATCTTAAGTGCCTTCTTCTCCTGACGCCGCCTTCGAAAGAAGGCGCTGAGCTGCTCGCCGCAATCCTCGGCCAACACCCCAGCCGTCACCTCCAGCTGATGATTGAAGGCGCTGCTGCGCACCAGATCCACCACGCTACCGGCCGCGCCCGTCTTGAGATCCGCCGCGCCAAACACCAATCGACCAATTCTGGCATGCACCATGGCGCCGGCGCACATGGCGCAGGGCTCTAAGGTCACGTACAGCGTGGTATCCAGCAGACGATAGTTCTCCACCACCTGGCCAGCGGCACGAATGCACTCCATCTCGGCGTGGGCACTGGCGTCATGGCGACAGATGCTGAGGTTGTAGCCGGTCGCTATCACACTATCATCTTTCACCAACAGCGCGCCCACCGGCACCTCGCCCTGCAACTCGGCCTGGGCGGCCAGCGCCATGGCTTGGCGCATATAGGCTTCATCTTTTACCGCCTGATCATCCAGGCTGGTTTGCTTCTCTATCGGGGTACTCATCTGCTCTCTATCGTTCTGGTCCAAAGGGCCGCTGTCTCGTCTGCGTTTCTCGGCTTACTCTTCTAGCTGGAACCTAATGCCACTCAAATAAAAAAGGGCACATCGCTATGCCCCCTTTCTATCTTTCAACTCAACTTATCGCGGGATTATTCCCACTCGATGGTTGCAGGTGGCTTACCTGAGATATCGTAAACCACGCGAGAGATGCCGTCGATCTCATTGATGATGCGGTTTGAGACTCTGCCAAGGAAATCGTATGGCAGATGTGCCCAGTGCGCCGTCATGAAGTCAATGGTTTCCACCGCACGCAGGGATACTACCCAGTCGTACTTACGGCCATCGCCCATCACGCCCACGCTACGAACCGGCAGGAAGACGGTAAAGGCCTGGCTCACCTTGTTATACAGGTCGGCCTTGTGCAACTCTTCGATGAAGATAGCATCGGCGCGGCGTAGCAGGTCACAGTACTCTTTCTTCACTTCGCCCAGTACACGTACGCCAAGGCCTGGGCCAGGGAATGGGTGACGGTAAAGCATGTTGTAAGGCAGACCCAGCTCGAGACCTATCTTACGCACTTCATCTTTAAACAACTCGCGTAGCGGCTCGACCAGACCCAGCTCCATATCGTCCGGCAGACCGCCAACGTTATGGTGTGACTTGATCACGTGGGCCTTACCGGTAGCACTGCCCGCAGATTCAATAACGTCAGGATAGATGGTGCCTTGGGCCAGCCACTTAGCGTTAACGCACTTGCGTGACTCTTCGTCGAAGATATCGACAAACACCTTGCCGATGATCTTACGCTTGGCTTCTGGCTCGGCTTCACCGGCCAGGGCGTCGAGGAAGCGTGATTCGGCGTCGACGTGAACGATATTGAGACCGAAATGGTCACCAAACATCTCGAGCACCTGGTCGGCCTCGTTCAGACGCAGCAGACCGTTGTCTACAAACACACAGGTCAGTTTGCTGCCGATGGCGCGGTGCAGCAGCATGGCCACAACAGAAGAATCGACACCACCTGACAGACCCAGGATAACCTCGTCATCGCCGACCTGCTGCTTGATACGAGCAACCGCGTCTTCGATGATAGAAGAAGGCTTCCAGTTGGCCTCACACTGACAGATATCCAGTGCGAAATGCTCCAGCATGCGCTTGCCCTGACGGGTGTGAGTCACTTCTGGGTGGAACTGAACGCCGTAGAAGCGCTTCTCTTCGTTGGCCATAGCAGCGTAAGGACAGGTATCTGTCTTAGCCACTGTCACGAAACCTTCAGGGATCTCAGAAACCTTGTCACCATGGCTCATCCAGACGTCAAGCAACGCCTTACCGCTGTCGCTGACCGCATCTTCGATGCTCTTGAACAGCTCAGATGCTGCCTGAACTTCTACCTGGGCATAACCGAATTCACCTTCGCCTACGCCTTGGATCACCTTGCCACCCAGCTGTTCTGACATGGTCTGCATGCCGTAGCAGATGCCGAGTACTGGTACGCCGGCGTTAAACACATATTCAGGTGCACGAGGCGAGTTGTCGGCGGTGACGCTCTCTGGACCGCCGGCCAAGATGATGCCGTTAGGCGCAAAGGCTTTGATCTGCTCTTCAGACACATCCCAGGCCCAAAGCTCACAGTAGACACCGATCTCACGGATACGGCGGGCAATCAATTGCGTGTACTGAGATCCAAAATCGAGTATGAGGATCTTATGATCATGAATGTTGCTCATGCTTTACCTTTTATCTTTCAGATTTTTCGCCAATGTCATTTATTAAGACCCGGCTTAAGAAAAGGCAGTGTATTTTTCAATGACACTGCCTGATTTCAATAATTAAGAACGGCTACGATAGTTAGGCGCTTCTTTGCTGATGGTCACGTCGTGAACGTGGGACTCACCCATACCCGCCGAGGTTACCTTCACAAACTCCGCCTTCTCATTAAGATCTTTAATGGTAGGACAACCTGTGAGGCCCATGCATGAACGCAGGCCACCCATGTACTGGTGGATGATCTCTTTGAGCTTACCCTTGTATGGTACGCGACCCTCGATACCCTCGGGTACCAGCTTGTCGGCAGCGTTATCGCTTTGGAAGTAACGATCAGAAGAACCTTGTGTCATGGCGCCCAGAGAGCCCATGCCGCGGTATGACTTGTATGCACGGCCGTTGTATAGCTCAGTTTCACCTGGCGCCTCGTCGGTACCGGCGAACATAGAGCCCGCCATGATGCATGATGCACCGGCGGCCAGCGCCTTAGCTAAGTCGCCTGAGAAGCGGATACCGCCATCGGCGATAACAGGAATATCTAAGTGCTTAACGGCGGCTGCAGCGTCAGATACTGCGGTGATCTGCGGCACACCCACACCGGTGACGATACGTGTAGTACAGATAGAGCCAGGGCCAATACCTACCTTAACGGCGTTCACACCGGCTTCGACCAGTGCCAGGGCACCTTCGGCCGTGGCTACGTTACCACCGACGATCTGTAGATCTGGGTACTTGGCGCGGGTGTCGCGAATACGCTGAAGAACGCCTTCAGAGTGGCCGTGAGATGAATCGATAAGTAGCACGTCGATACCGGCTTTCACCAGGGCGTCGACACGGGCTTCGTTACCGGCACCGGCACCTACGGCGGCGCCGACACGTAGACGACCCAACTCATCTTTACAGGCGTTTGGCTTCTCTTCCGCTTTTTGGAAATCTTTAACTGTGATCAGGCCCTTGAGTCTGAAGTCACCGTCGACGACCAGTACCTTCTCGACGCGGTGAGCGTGCATCAGCTTCTGCACTTCATCCAGCGGCGTGCCTTCAGGCACAGTCACCAGACGCTCTTTAGGCGTCATCACCTGATCGACGGTGCGAGACCAGTCGGTGATGAAACGTACGTCACGGCCCGTGATGATACCCACCAACTCATTGGCTTCGTCAACCACAGGATAACCCGCAAAGCCGTTCTTCTCAGTCAGGACTTTCAGCTGCTCAAGTGTGGTATTAGGCGTGACCGTTACAGGTTGCTGAACGATACCGGCTTCATAGATCTTTACTTGGCGAACTTGCTCGGCCTGCTGCTCTATGCTCATATTTTTATGGATGAAACCAATACCACCTTCCTGTGCCATAGCGATGGCAAGGCGCGCTTCAGTCACGGTATCCATGGCTGCAGACACGATAGGCATATTGAGTTCGATCTTTTGGGTTAAGCGAGTCTTGAGAACGGCAGTGTTAGGGAGTACGGTCGAGTGTGCAGGAACAAGCAACACATCATCAAAGGTTAGTGCTTCTTTTTTTAAACGTAGCATGGCAACATCTCCCCATGTAGGTGATATAAGAGGTAAAATATTGCGGCGGGATTATACCTTGCATATTGGGCGTGGTAAATGGAAAATAGTAAAAAAGTCGCTTTAGTAGCAAAAAACCTATGAAAATGCCGAAAAATAATGTTTACACCGTGTCGCGCCTCAACGGAGAAGTGAGGCAATTACTCGAGGGTGAACTGGGTAAAGTCTGGCTCGAAGCAGAAATATCCAATTTTTCGGCGCCCAGCTCGGGGCACTGGTATCTCACCCTCAAAGACAATTACGCCCAGATCCGCGCCGCCATGTTTAAGGGCCGCAATCGCGCCGTCACCTTCCGTCCGGCCAATGGCCAGCAGGTGTTGGTCAAGGGCGCCATCAGCGTCTATGAGCCCAGGGGCGACTATCAGCTGATCATCGACTCAATGCTCCCCGCCGGCGATGGCCTGCTGGCTCAGCAATATGAAGCCCTCAAGATGAAGCTGGCCGCCGAAGGCCTATTTGCCGCCGACACCAAGCGGCCGTTGCCGAGCAACATTCAACGCATCGGGGTGGTCACCTCGGCCACGGGCGCGGCCATCAGAGACGTGCTGCATGTACTCAAGAGACGCGACCCCTCTATCGAGGTGATCATCTACCCTAGCCAGGTACAGGGAGAGCATGCCGATAAGTCTCTGTGTCATGCCATCATGCAGGCCAACGACAGGATGGAAGTGGATGTGTTGCTGCTCACCCGCGGCGGCGGCTCACTGGAAGATCTCTGGTGTTTCAACAGCGAAGCCCTGGCTCATACCATCTATAACAGCGCCCTGCCCGTCGTTTCGGCCGTGGGCCACGAAGTGGATACCACCATCAGCGACTATGTCGCCGATCTGCGTGCCCCCACCCCTTCGGCGGCGGCCGAGCTATTGTCTCAGGATGCGCTCAGCAAGGCCGACAAACTCAGGATGGCCATGACACGCCTCAAGCAGGGCTGGCAACACTATGGCCTGAAACAGGCCCAGCGTTTCAGCCAGCTACACCACAGGTTAGAGCGTCAGGATCCCAAGCGCCGCCTGCAGCAATATGAGCAGCGCTTTGACGAGCTGCAACTCAGGCTCGGCGCCGCCTTAACCGGTAAGCTACACCAGATGGAGCGTCGTCAGCAGTCCCTGCACGCCAGATTAAACCAGGTCTCTCCCAGCCATCAGCTGGCCTTGGCCGCCAGCCGTCTGAGCCACCAGAACCAAAGATTACACAGCGCCATGCAGGCGCGACTCAACTCGGCAGAAAAATCCCTGCAATATGCCGCCCATCAGCTGGAGACCGTCAGCCCACTGGCGACCCTGAGCCGTGGCTATAGCATCACACTCGACGCACAGGGCAAGGTGCTGCACAGCACGCAAGATGTCCGCACGGGCGATCGCCTCACCACTAAGCTGGTCGATGGCGAGGTGCAATCGACGGTAGTTTAACCCTCACATAAAAAACGCCCTTACGGGCGTTAAAATGAGTATTTAGCAACTCAATAAAATCGAAGGCCTATTTTCTCGGCCCCACAGGCACCATGATGTGCGCGTAGGGAGTGCCCTTCCACATCACATAGGGACCACCGGCATAAGGGTCTGTAGGCAGGCTGTCGAGCAAGGCGGGATCCGGCATGATGATCATCAGGTGCGGCCCTTCGACGATCCACTGATTGTCTTTGGTTTCGCCCTCGGCGTAGGGATCGGTATTGCTCGCGCCACCATCACCGGCCAGCATATAGGAAATACCCACTGCCTTGGCCTGAAACGGCTTCTTGTTCATCCAGGCGTCGGCCCATTCCATCCAGGGCCCATCCATACACATGGGCGCCGTGCCTTGCAGACTAGGCGGGGTCGGGAAACAGGTATAGTCGACACTACCTTTTTGCAGAACATTATTGTCCCAGTCCATCACTGTGACCTTATCCCTCAGGGTTGGCGGCGCGGCGTTGAGCGCGTCTTCCAGTAAGGCCTGTTTATCTGCGGCCTGGGCGGCGCCGGCCAAGAGAGCCAGCGTGGCGGCAAGCAGCAGGGGTTGTTGGTGTTTCATAACACTATCCTTAGGTGAGTTAAACTACCTTAATTACTGCACCTTTGAGTATAGTCGGCATCCCTATAAAGGCTCGATTAGCTTGCAATAAGCAGCTTATGCGACCAAATAAATTAGATCTAACAGGATAAAACACCATTGCAACAAAAAGGCCAGCACTAGGCTGACCTTTTTAGTGAGACAGAGAAAGTTACTTCTTCTTGTCTTTGATGTGACTCATCATGCGCTTACGGCGACGCTCCTGGCTCACCGTCAGCTTCTTGGTGTTCAGGCCCTCGAACGGGTTGCCCCCTTCCTGGAAGCGTACCTGAATCGGCGTACCCATCACCTTGAGTGAACGACGGTAGTAGTTCATCATGAAACGCTTGTAAGAATCCGGCAGCTTCTTCACCTGGTTACCATGGATCACCACGATAGGCGGGTTATATCCACCGGCGTGGGCGTACTTGAGCTTAACGCGGCGACCGTTCACCAGCGGTGGCTGGTGATCGTCCTGAGCCATCTGCATGATGCGGGTCAACATAGAGGTGCTCACGCGGCGTGTGGCGCTCTCGTAGGCTTCCTCTACCGACTCGAACAGGTGACCCACACCCGTGCCGTGCAGCGCCGAGATGAAGTGAATACGGGCAAAATCGATAAAGCCCAGACGACGGTCGAGCTCACTCTTCACGCGCTCTTTCACGTCCTGATCGATGCCGTCCCACTTGTTCACGGCAATCACCAAGGCGCGCCCCGCGTTCAGGGCAAAGCCCAGCAGGCCTAAGTCTTGCTCGGCGATACCCTCGCGGGCATCGACCACCAAGAGCACCACGTTGGCGTCTTCTACCGCCTTGAGGGTCTTGATCACAGAGAACTTCTCGACTGTCTCGTGCACCTTGCTGCGACGACGCACACCAGCGGTGTCGATGATCACATATTCCTGACCATCGCGCTCCAGCGGGATATAGATACTGTCACGGGTCGTGCCCGGCTCGTCGTAGACCACGACGCGCTCTTCACCCAGAATACGGTTCGTCAAGGTCGACTTACCCACGTTAGGCTTACCGATAATCGCCAGCTTGATCGGCAAGTCCTGCAGACGCTGCTGCTCGGCCTCGGCCTCTTCCTCTGTGTATTGACGCTCGTCGGCTTCCTCTTCGCCCTCGCCGTCACGGGTCAGCCCCATGGCTTCGGCGTAAGGGGTCAGCGCGTATTCGATCATGTTGGTCACACCGCGCCCTTGGGCGGCAGCCATTTGGTAGACCTCTCCCAGGCCCAGGGCCCAGAACTCGCCACAGGCAGAGTCAGCGTCGATACCATCGACCTTGTTGGCAACCACAAAGGTGGTCTTCTCGCGGCGGCGTAAGTGCTCGGCGATCGCCTCATCGGCGGCCGTCAGACCCGCGCGGGCGTCGGTGAGGAAGAGCACCACATCGGCTTCTTCGATCGCCGCCAGCGACTGCTCTGCCATGCGGGTCTCGATCCCCTCTTCGGTGCCGTCGATACCGCCGGTATCCACCACGATAAATTCGTAACCAGATAGATGTGCACGACCATACTTACGATCCCGAGTCAGACCTGGGTAGTCAGCTACCAAGGCGTCTCTGGTGCGCGTAAGACGATTGAACAGGGTCGACTTACCTACGTTTGGTCGGCCTACCAGGGCCACAACTGGAATCATTTTTTTGCCTCTAATCTACAAATCTATCTGAATATCTTAAATAAAAAGCCCCCAGCACAAGGTCCAGGGGCTTTAAAAACTGTTAAAGCTCGCCTTAGGGAAGCGTAATTCTTGCTACCTTGCCACCGCGACTCTGGACGTAGATCTTATCATCTATTACCAGTGGCTGGCTAAATAAACCTGAACTATCCACTTCGACGCGGCCCACCAGCTTGCCAGAGGCGCGATCGATGAAATGCAGATAGCCTTCGAAATCGCCCACCACCAGGTAGTCTTTAAAGACCACTGGCGAGGTCAATTCGCGGTTAGTCAGCTCGCTGTTGCTCCAGCTTTCCAGGCCGTTACGCTTATCAACCGCATACACACGCCCGTGGTCATCCACCAGGTAAAGGTTCAGACCGGCCGAGGCCAACTCGTTGAAGCTAGAATATTTACGGCTCCAGACCACACGGCCTGTACGCAGCTCCATGGAGACCAGGTTACCGTTATAGCTGACCGCATAGATGTTCTCGCCCACGATAAGCGGCTTCATATCCACGTCGGCCATACGGGTAAACTCGTTCCCCCCTTTTGGCGTGTAGATAGGCTGCTCCCAGGCGGCCTGACCGTTGCTTTTCACCACAACAGCAACCTTGCCATCGGCGGTGCCGACGAAGAAGCCACCTGCCTCATAGGCAGCAGAACCTGTGCCCCTTAGAGTCAGGGTTGGCAACTTGCTCTCGTAGATCCAAAGCTGTTTGCCGTCATCGACGTTATAGGCTTCAAGGGCGCCAGTGCTGGTGTGAACCACCACCACATCTTCGCCCACAGTTGGCGCCGACAGCAGCTCACCGCCCGCGGTCACATGCCAGACCATCTCGCCGGTTTCGGCATCGACGGCGCCCAGCAGGCCACTCTCACCACCGAAGAACACCTTGTTACGGGCGGCGGTAATGCCTGAAGAGAGACGCGCGCCCTTATTCTTAGACAAGGCGCCTTCCTTAAACCAGGAGCTGATCTCCAGCGACCAGACCTGCTCGCCTGTGGCTTCATCGTAGGCGGCGACTTCACCGTAACGATCCATGACGAACAGCTTGCCGTAGCGCACCGCCGGACGGATCTTAGAGTAGTAATCACCCACACCACTGCCAACGGAGGCACTCCAGCTCACCTCGGGGAAAACGCTCGCCTCGATCTGCGGCAGCGGACTTACCGGCTCTTCCTCAACATCATTAGAAGAACAGGCCGACAGCAACCCCAGGCTCAAGCTGCAAGCCAGTAATGTTTTGCACCAAGACTTCATGGGCAGCTTCCTTATGCCTTGTTCAGGTTATCTAGCTTCATCTGTAAGGCTGGGCTTGAAGTTGCTCCGCCATTGTCCAGGGCTGACTGATAGGCGCTCTTTGCCTTGTCGGCCTCGCCTTGACGTACCAGGAAATCACCTTTTAATTCATCACGCTGTACGGAAAATGAAGGCGTGTTAAGCTGCTCCAGAGTCGCCAGTGCCGTTGCCAGCTGACCTTGCTCTGCCTGTAC
This sequence comes from Shewanella sp. KCT, assembly GCF_007636505.1. Classification (NCBI taxonomy): domain Bacteria; kingdom Pseudomonadati; phylum Pseudomonadota; class Gammaproteobacteria; order Alteromonadales; family Shewanellaceae; genus Shewanella; species Shewanella sp. KCT. The sequence goes on along the minus strand of NZ_LVDJ01000010.1, from coordinate 195,073 downwards.
GCGGGCAAGACGCAATGTCGCAATCGCAACCAGACCTTCTTCAGGCTTGCTGACCAGAATCTGCTTAAGGGCCTGCTCGGCCTTGTCCAGCTCACCGGCTTCTACCGCGGCCTTAGCCACGATCAGTTGTAATAGCGCCTGATAGCCCTGCTGACCGTTGTGGTCCTTAGCAAAGCTCTCGGCAGCCGCCAACATGCTCGAATCGGCTTTGACCGAGTTGCTGAGGGTTTGGAAAGCTTCAGAGGCTTCTTCTGCCTGAGCCACCTTGTAATCTGAATAGTAGTTCCAGCTGTAAAGGCCACCCAGGCCTACCACTGCACCTATGACAATCGAGTTGCCATAGTCTTTCCAGAACTGTTTGATAGCATCGACTTGTTGTTCTTCTGTGCTATAAATTTCCACGTTTCTCTTCCTCTTTAAATCAGTTCTGCAACGTAAGCTGCTAACGAATCCTGTGCAACCAATTCTTGTTCTTTCTCTTCACGCAGATATTTAAGCGCCACCTGACCATTGGCCAGTTCAGTCTCGCCGATCACTATGGCAAGTTTGGCGCCGCTCTTATCGGCACGTTTCATCTGCTTCTTAAAGTTACCGCCGCCGCAGTGACTCATCACCTTAAGGCCGTCAACTTCACGTAACTGCTGCGCCACCTTGATGGCCGCCACACGGCAATCATCGCCCATGGCCGTAACATACACATCCACCGGACCGGATATATCGTCGGTCAGCGCCAGTGTCTCCAGCATCAATACGATGCGCTCGAGCCCCATGGCGAAACCTACCGCCGGGGTGTCTTTGCCACCCAGCTGACCGACCAGGCCGTCGTAACGACCACCGGCCAATACTGTGCCCTGGGCACCCAAGCTGTCGGTGACCCACTCGAATACGGTGCGGTTATAGTAATCTAAACCGCGCACCAGACGAGGGTTAATTTCGTATTGGATGCCAACGGCTTCAAGTAGTTCACACAAATGTGCAAAATGGCCGCGACTTTCTTCGCCAAGGTAATCCATCAGTGCCGGTGCATCACCCAGCAGCGCCTGCACATCTGGGTTCTTGCTGTCGAGCACACGTAGCGGATTTGAATACATGCGGCGCTGGCTGTCTTCGTCCAGCTTCTCCTTATGCTGCTCTAGGAAGGCGACCAGGGCGTCACGGTAGGCCGCGCGCTCATCGGCATCCCCCAGGGTGTTCAGCTCCAGCTTCACATGCTTGCTAATGCCTAGCTTCTGCCACAGGCGATGGGACATCATCAGCACTTCGGCGTCGATATCGGCCGAGGCGATGCCATAGACCTCTACACCGAACTGGTTAAATTGACGGTAGCGCCCCTTCTGTGGACGCTCGTGACGGAACATGGGACCCATGTACCACAGGCGCTGCTCTTGATTGTAAAGCAGGCCATGCTCGTTACCCGCACGCACGGTAGAGGCTGTGCCTTCAGGGCGCAGCGTCAGCAGATCGCCATTGCGATCGGCAAAGGTATACATCTCTTTCTCGACGATATCTGTCACTTCGCCGATGGAACGTTTGAACAGGTCGGTACTCTCTACGATAGGAGTGCGGATCTCGCTGTAACCATAGGCCGCAACGGTATCACGCAACACTGCTTCTAGTTTTTGCCATAGCGGGCTCTGGGTCGGCAGAATATCGTTCATTCCGCGAATCGCTTGAATCTGTTTTGCCACTGTATCAACTCGTCCGAAATTTAGCTGTAAAAAATAAAAAAGCGCCTCGCATTATAGGCGCATCAACAATAAACGCAAAACCGGCGCGGCGCGCCAGTGAGCTGCGCCACAAACGGGGCTAAAAGCCCCATCTTCTGCGCAGCAAACAAAGGGTTATTCCGTGATATCGGTAGTCGGAATACGCGCGTCGACGCTGGCGACCTTGGCGCGGATCTTCGCCTCGAGCTGATCGACGATATGCTCATTGTCGAAACGCTCTTTCTGGCGCACGCCATCATCATAGTAGCCGCTCTTACGATTACCGCCGGTCAGGCCAATATCCGATACCAGGGCTTCGCCCGGACCATTGACCACACAACCTATGATGGAGACATCCATAGGAGTCACCACATCTTCCAGGCGACGCTCAAGCTCGTTCACTGTGGCTATCACATCGAACTCCTGACGCGAGCAAGATGGGCAGGCGATGAAGTTGATGCCGCGCGAGCGAATACGCAGGGATTTGAGGATGTCGAAACCGACCTTGATCTCCTCAACGGGATCGGCAGCCAGCGAGATACGCAGGGTGTCGCCAATCCCCTCGGCCAGCAACATGCCAAGGCCAACGGCCGACTTCACGGCGCCGGCGCGGGCGCCACCGGCCTCGGTGATCCCAAGGTGCAGCGGCTGCTGAATCTGTTTGGCCAGCAGGCGGTAGGACTCTACCGCCAGGAAGACGTCTGATGCCTTCACACTCACCTTAAACTGGTCGAAATTGAGTCTGTCGAGAATATCCACATGGCGCATGGCCGATTCCAGCAAGGCCTGCGGCGTCGGCTCCTTGTACTTGTCCATCAGATCTTTCTCTAATGAACCACCGTTAACACCGATACGGATGGGAATATTCTTGTCGCGGGCACACTCCACCACGCTGCGGATGCGCTCTTCGTTGCCTATGTTGCCCGGGTTGATACGCAGACAATCCACGCCATATTCCGCCACTTTCAGGGCGATACGGTAATCGAAATGGATATCGGCAACCAGGGGGATCTTAGTCTGCTGCTTGATCACCTTGAACGCCTCGGCGGCATCCATGGTGGGCACAGAGACACGTACGATATCGGCGCCGACATTTTCCAGTGCGCGGATCTGAGCCACCGTGGCCTCCACATCTGTGGTGCGGGTGTTGGTCATAGATTGCACGGCGATTGGCGCGCCATCACCGATGGGCACATCGCCCACATAGATGCGTGTCGAAGGGCGGCGAATGATTGGGGACTCGTTGTACATCTTAATTCACTCTTTTACTTCAAAGATTGACGGCGCTACCGACCGTCAGTCTGGCAACTCGGCCACTGGGATACTTGGCCAAATCAACTTGTTCACCATTGAGACGCATGGTCAGCGACTGAGGCGCCCCCAATATAACCTTAAACGGCGCCTGACCAAAGACATTCATCTCTTTGCCTGCCAGATTAAGGCCATTGACCAGCACCTTGCCGTCGGCATCGGTCACCTTGATCCAGCAATCACCGCTCAGGCTCAGAGCCAACACGGCATCGTCTGCGCTCTTAAGGGGTTCATCTGGTTGGGAATTTGAGTTAGTCACTTCCAGCGCGACGCCAGTCTCAGCTGTCGAGCCAGCCTCGGATGGCAGGTTTTCAGCCTGTTCGCCTGTCGGCTGTGCACCGGTAGATTGCTCCGCCATTGTTTGATCAAGCACAGTTTGATCAGTCACAGCTTGATCAGGCGCAGCTTGCTCTCTTGGCATCTCGATACCTGTGCCTGCCTGTGGGTCTTGAGCTAGCATAGGCTCAGACGAGGCCGCCAGGGTCGAGAGCTCGGCAGTTTCTTCCACCGACGGCTTGGAGAGATCCAGATCGGCCACCATGGCGGACTTTTGTACCCACCAGAGTACCAGCAGAGCCAACAAGACAAAGATGATGAGATAAGTTACCAGCATCAGGCGGCCATCTCTGGCCTGGCGCGTCGTCTTGCGGGAGAAGCTCTGCATGGTAGGGGCGCTGACCACGGGAAAGCTTTCAGCCAGGTAGGCATCCACCTTGGCCATCTCCAGCCCCAGGATACGGGCATAATTCTTCACATAGCCTTTGACATAGGTCGCAGACGCTATGTTGTCATAGTTGTCCGCCTCAAGATCTTGAACAATCGATGGGCGCAGATTGAGTTGCTCGGCCACGCTGGCTAAAGTCATCTGGCGCGACTCACGCGCCGCCTTTAACCACCGGCCCAGTGTTTCACCGGTTTCCTTTGGTTTCTCAGCATCATCCTTGAGCATATCGATTTGATTATCAGTCATTAGTGCATGCTTGCTCTATACTGCTTGGCCTCATTGGAAGCGGGAAACTTAGCCAGGAGAAGAATGCCAAATTTTCTCATCGCTTCAGGGTCATTTAGGCCTTGCTCAATTTTAATTCCCAACGCCAAACTCTGAGCCGATTCGGGCACTACTCTATGGTAACGCGCCAAGCCTTTCTTGGCGGCGGAGTAGTTCCCCAGATCCAATTCGATCTCAGACAGTTCTAATAGGGAGTTGGCACGACGCGGGTCATAGTTAAGTGCCATCTCGAAGTAGCGTTGTGCTTTTTGCAGGTCACCCGACTTGCGGCTACAGATCCCCAGGTTCTCATAGCTGGAGGCCGAACGGGTGTATTTGGGCATTTTTACCGCCCGAAGAAACATCTCTTCGGCTTGATCGTACTTTGCCTGCTGGCAGAGGAACACGCCGAAGTTATTCATGGAGTCGCCGCTGGCATCGCTGGCATTGATGGCGTTACGATATGCCTTCTCGGTCAGCTCTAATTCACCAACCGATTGATAGTAATAGGCTAATGCCACGTGTACATCTTCGATGTTAGGCGCAAACTCGAGCGCCTTATCCAGGTTGTACTTGGCTTGTTCGCTGTTGCCTTTCTGCAGATAGGTCAGACCCAGCTGCACCCGTTGGCGGGCGGCAGAAACATTGTCGAAGGTACGCTCTTGAACGGGCACATCTGTGCCACTGTAAGTTCTTTCAGTCACGCATCCTGACATCAGCGCCGAAGTCAGGATGACTAACAGGGTCAGTGTTGGCTTTTTGCTTAACATTCGCAAGCCTATCTAGTAGCAGATACAATAAGTTAGTTTATTGTGACTGAAATCTGACTATCTTGCATGCGTTTTTTCGCTAAACGTTTGGTTCGGTCGCGAATATCTCCGGCTAACTGGCCACAGGCCGCGTCAATATCGTCTCCGCGGGTCTTACGAACGATCACCGTCAGACCATATTCCATTAGCACCTTAGAGAATCTGTCGATACGTGAGTTCGATGAACGCCCGTATGGCGACCCAGGATAAGGGTTAAAAGGGATCAGGTTGATCTTGCAAGGGGTATCCTTCATCAACTTGGCCAGCTCATGAGCCTGATCTGTGCTGTCGTTGATATGATCAAGCATCACATATTCCAGGGTCACGCGGCCGCGGTTGGCGTTGGACTTGGCCAGGTAACGACGGATCGCCGCCAGAAACTCCTGCAGCGGATACTTCTTGTTGACCGGTACCAGCACATCACGCAGCTCATCGTTTGGCGCGTGAATACTTACCGCCAGGGCCACATCCAGGTTATCACCTAAGATATCCAGCGCAGGCACCACGCCCGAGGTAGACACGGTCACCCGGCGCTTAGAGAGGCTGAAGCCGAAGTCATCGAGCATGATGTCGATAGCAGGCATGACGTTTTTCAGGTTCAGCAGCGGCTCACCCATGCCCATCATCACCACATTGGAGATAGGACGCTCGCCGGTCTCTTTCTGGAAACCGAGGAAGTGGGATACACGCCAGATCTGGCCGACAATCTCTGACACGGTAAGGTTACGGTTAAAGCCCTGCTGGGCGGTCGAGCAGAAGGTACACTCAAGGGCGCAACCAACCTGAGAAGAGACACACAGGGTGGCACGGTCCTCTTCTGGGATGTAGACGGTTTCGACTTCTTGACCATTACCCACGTTGATGGCGAACTTGATGGTGCCATCGGCAGACTTCTGGTAGCTGGAGATCTCGGGCGCCACCACCTCACAACGCGCGGCCAGTTTGGCACGTAACACCTTGTTGATGTTGGTCATTTGCTCGAAGTCACTGACGCCAAAATGATAAAGCCACTTCATCAATTGATCGGCACGAAATGGCTTTTCACCCATCTCGGTAAATAGCGCTCTCAACCCCTTACGATCGAGATCCAATAAATTGATCTTTTTTTCACTCATTTTGACTAACCTCAACACCAAAACCTGCCACAGGGCGGCGAATTATACAGATATCAATAAATTTTAGCCAGTAAGGAAATAGACTATGCTAGAATCCCTCCCAAGCTAATATTGGCTTGCTACCTGGAGTTGTTTTACCTCCCCCATGATAACCCTTATTGTTATTGTCTTTGTCGCTATCGGGATCTCTTTTCTCTGTAGTGTATTCGAAGCCGTGCTTCTGTCTGTTACCCCTAGCTTTATCGCGAACCTGAAAGAAACCCATCCCGCGGCGGCCGAACGTTTGAGCCACCAGAAGGAGAATGTGGAATCGCCACTGGTCTCTATCTTGACCCTGAACACTATCGCCCATACCGTGGGTGCCGCCGTTGCCGGTGCGCAGGCCGCAAAGGTGTTTGGCGATGAGATGCTAGGTGTCTTCTCGGGCGTACTGACCTTCTTGATCCTCTTCTTCTCCGAGATTATCCCTAAGACACTGGGGGCAAACTACTGGCGCAGCCTGGCTCCAAGTGTATCGCTGGTACTGCTATGGATGGAGCGCATCACTAAGCCGCTGATCTGGATGTCACAGCAGGTGACTCGCAAGCTGGGTAAGGGCGACGATGGCCAATACATTCGCCAGGAGATGAGCGCCATGGCCAAGATAGGCCATGAATCGGGCGAGCTGGACGAGCAGGAATCTATGATTCTAACGCAGATGTTGTCGGTCAAGGAGATGCCGGTTACCGCCATCATGACGCCGAGAACCGTGATGTTCAGCGTGCCAGCGACCATGACTCAGACCGAGTTTGCCAAGCTTCATAAGAAGAGCCCCTTTACCCGTATCCCGGTTTTCGATGGCGATCGCGACAATATCCTGGGTTATGTCAACCGCAACACCATCTTGTTGTCGGAGCGGGACACGCCTCAGGCGCCTATCTCGGCGGTGCGCCGTAACCTGGTTATCGTGCCGGAAACGGCCAAGATCTTGCCACTGTTCCAGCTGATGATTAAGCGCAACACCAAGATCGCCATGGTGGTGGACGAATACGGCAGTGGCCTAGGCATAGTCACCCTGGAGGATATCATCGAGTCCCTGCTGGGCCTTGAGATTGTCGACAGCAACGACCCTGTGACCGACATGCAGCAACTGGCGAGACGCCTGTGGAAACGCCGTATGACTCATAAGGGGATACGCATCTCGGATGAGGGCTCGTCAGAAGATGACGAGGTGCCAAGTAGCAAACCTGAGACAGACGGCATCACAGAAACCGAGCCACTGGATAAGGTGAGCAAGTAACTTGAATAAGTAGCTCATTCAGATAGCTCATGTGAGTAGCTTAAGAAAAGTTAACAAAGGGAAGCGAATGCTTCCCTTTTTCATTTACCCCCGCTGAGGTATACTTGCCCGCTTCACAGATGGAGCCTACATGACCAACAGATACTCGCTCAAGCTTGCACACATCAACGACACCCACTCTCACTTCGATCCTTCACGCGTTCAATTTCTGCTCACCCATGAGCAACAAAGTTATGAGGTCTATAGCCACAGCGGTGGTTATGCCAGGATCGGCTATCAGGTGCAGCAGGCGCGTCAGCAAGCGGCAGATGCCGGGCAAGATTTTCTGTTTCTGCATGGGGGCGACAGCTTTCAGGGCACCCTCTATTTCAATCAGTTTAAGGGGGTGGCCAACGCCGATCTGCTCAACCGTCTCGCGCCAGATGCCATGGTGCTGGGCAACCATGAGATAGACGCTGGCAATCAACCGGTAAAACGGTTTCTCGATACCACTAACTTTCCCCTGCTCGCCGGCAACATGGATCTCAGCCTGGAAGATCCCCTAAAGCAAGATAGACTCGCCGGGCACCCCAAGCTATTTGACTATATTCCCGAGGGTCAGATGGCCAAGGTGCTGCTAAAGCCCCTTGGCGACAAGCAGATCGCCATCATAGGGATCACCCTGGATCAGATGAAAGAGATCGCCAGGCCAGATGAAGATACCCACTTTGCCAACGCCATCGCGACCACAGCCAACACGGTAGCCAAGCTAAAGGCCGACGGCATAGATCATATCCTGGTGCTGAGCCATCTAGGTTGGGATAAGGACAAGGAGTTAGCCCGAGAAGTCCCCGGCATCAGCCTGATCGTCGGCGGTCACTCACATACCCTGCAGGGCGACTTTAGCGCTATCGGCATCAACGCCCTACCCTATGGCTACCGCATGGAAGACACGCCTATTTTACATGCAGGCAAGTACGCCGAAACCCTGGGGCTGTGCGACATCGAATTTGATGACAAGGGGTGTGTTACAAAGCTTGCCGGACACAACTACTTCATGCTCGATGAGCATCTGATCATCGAAGGGGAGCAAGAGGTCACCGCCGCTACCTACAACGCGCTGAAGCAGCAGCTCATGTCGCATCCAGGCGTGCTGTGGAATGAAGGAGTGTGGGATGAGGAGCTAAGCGAGATCAATCAGGTGATTGCCCAGCGCTATCGCCCGGCCATCGATGCGCTGGAACATCAAGTGCTGGGGTTTGTGCCAAAAAACTTGATCCACACCCGCCTGCCGAGCAAGGCACTGCCCCACGGCAGCGAGATCGCCCCCTGGGTCTGCAAGAGCATCTATCACGAGACCCGCAGACTCGATCTTCAGGTGGACTTTGCCCTGCACAATGCCGGCGGCGTCAGACAGTCGCTCAACAAGGGCACAGTGACCATGGCCGACGTGCTAGGGCGCCTGCTGCCCTTCGCCCTACCCCTGGTGAAATATCGCATCTTAGGTCGCTACCTTTATCAGACCCTGGAGTCGGCCATCAATTCGGCCACCAACAACAGCATTACCGGCACGGGCGCCGGCAGCTTCCCCTACACCTATGGCCTCAAATATTGTTATGACGGTAGGCAGCCGCTGGGCACCCGCATCCTCCAATTGGAGATCTTGACCGAAATTGCCGGCGAAATGCAGTGGCACAGCGTGATGCCTGACCGCATGTATAGCGGGGTATCCTCGGCCTACACAGCGTCGGGCAAGGAAGGCTATCAGGACCTGCTCAGAGCCGAGCAACAGGAATCGATTGAGGCGCTCACCCTGCCCCAGGCCTTCATCCGCTACATGCAGCGCGAAGAGGGGCTCCACGGCATCATGCCGCCCCATGTGTTGTATACCAGTCACCTGGAAGGCCTGTAGCTAGATCCAAATCAGAATTAAGTTAGGCCTGAAAACTCGGGGACGTTATAGGCTTGCTTAACAGGCTTGTCTGAGTGCATAGCAAGGCTAATGCAGAAAGGCCATATAGGGAGATTAAGTAGAGAGACTAAGTAGACAGACTTAAGTATGGAGACCTAAATAGGAGAGCTATTTAGCTGGGCTAGGCCTGAGACTTCACCAGATAGTAGGCCATAAATATTTGGCCTGCCTTTTCCTGATATCGCTTGTGCCGCAGAGTAAACCCCTCGGCCAAAAACAGTGGCCGCGACAGGCTAGAGGCATCGACGCTCAGCTCAAGCATCCCCTGCGCCGCCGACCATGACACAAGCTGGCGTAGCAGTTGACGCGCGATCCCCTGCCCCTGATATTCAGGGTGCACATAGAGACTGTCGATATATCCTCTTGAGGCATAGTGAGTCTCCACATTGATGAAGCCGACGCAGCGGGGTAGCCCGCTAACTAGGCTTTCTGTGTCAACGGCTAACCAGGCCTGTGAGCGGGTCAGGCGTTTATGCCAGTGATAGCCAGAGCGCGGCGCCCTGGACCAGGCGCACTTCTGCACCTCACTGTAATGGGTCTCGTCAATCGCCCTCACCGCCAGATGATAGACCTCGCTGACCTGAGTACTATATCCCTTACGGTAGGGAATTATCTTAATCATCGTCTAATCAAATCTCGCAGAGTGGCTTTTGCCAAGAGATACTGGCCGAATAATACTGGCCGAATGACATTGGCTGAGCGACATTGGCCGCCACCAGTCCTTTGCCACGAAAAATAGCAAACCTGCTTGTCGTAAATTGCAGCCTATATTAGTCGCCCATCAGGCAAAAAAATAGTGCCGATAACATGTTAGCGGCACTATCTATTATGTTTAGACTCTTATGTTGGATCAGGCCGCATGGCCATCCGAGTTACTTCTTGTCGATGCGACCCACAAATAGCAGTTCGTCGAAGGTGCGATTAAGCGTCTTGCTGGTAAAGTCATTCATCCACATCTGCTCTTGAACGACAACTACGTCACCTTTTTTCACCTCTGCCTGAGGTCCAGCCGCCCAGAAGGTCTTGTCGGCTTCTTTGATCTGAACATAGGTGTAACCGCCACCGTTCATGGTATCGACCACTGTGCCCTGATGCACTACACCAGCCGCCCAGGCACTCGAGATCCCCAGGGCTAAGGTGGCCGCAGCGGCTAAACGAACTAATTTAGTTATCATTGTCATTCCTTAAGTGTTTGCCTTTAACCCCTGCATTAAAACATGGCCTTTGCCATAAATCTCTACCCGACGTACCTAAAACAGCATTCAATGAATCAGTTTTAGATCAAGCTCTCATTCCCGAGTTTTATCCTTGAGTGCGCGGAACTAATAACGGCTTGAGCATGCCCTCGAGGCCATTGAGCTTCACCTCATAGATGAGTGCCAGCTGCTGCCCCAACTTGTCCTCGGGGAAGCCTTTACTGTGAAACCAGACTAAATAGGGCTCTGGCAGCTCAAGTAAGCGTAATCCCGCATATTTACCAAAGGGCATTTTTTGATTAATCGCCTCGATTAAGGCCTGTTGATCCATCTTGACTATCCTAACTTAACTATCCTAAATGGCTATCGGAGGGTGTGCAGGGCCCAGCTTACGTGACCTCTGGCGCCAAACCAAGTGCTCTGAATAAAAAGTGCCTTGGATAGAAAGGAGCTTGATATAACTAGCAGTAACACTTGTTCATTTCCCGCGCGCCGCCTTGAAACATAAGGTAAATTTCCTCAGAGGCAAGACAACCAAGTTCAAAGTTTTAGTCATTACACATATAACATTTGGAAATATAAAAATTAAACATGTGAACTTTTTGAAATAAAAGTAAGGTGAAAGTCTTACACTTTTAAGGCATGGGCATGACAAGCCAGGCAATAAAACCAACAGATAAAAAGTAACCTCATGTTTTAAAACATATTATTCTTAAGACTTTATCCCTCAAGCCCTTGGCGTCAAATATCTGCCAAACATGCCAAAACGTCAACTTAATGACAAGTGCCATAATCAAAAAAAACGTCAATTTTCATGTAGTTGACCAACAATTAATTAACACCTAAATTGGAGTCATGCCCAAACAGGTGAGGTCGCGAGACAGCAGTACATCACTTGGGAACCTAACAACAAACATCGGCAATCATTGGCAGTCGAGAGGAAATAGAATGATCATTTTAGTTGGCGGTGAAAAAGGCGGTAGCGGAAAGAGCTGTTTAGCCCAAAACATAGCGGTATTTCTCACGGTAGAATGCGGCGCGTCGGTCATCATGGTCGATTGTGATCCCCAGCGGACCACCTCAGACTGGATTCAAGCTCGTAACAACAATGGCACCCTGGCCAGCATCAACTGCGTACAGCTCTACGGCAAGATACGCAACGATCTGCTCAGTCTAGAACAACACTATGACTATGTCATCGTCGACTGTGGCGGTCAGGATAACCTGGCACTTCGCGCCACCATGTCGGTTGCCTCCCATGTGTTGATGCCACTGCGTCCTAAGCGCAGAGACTTGAAAACCGTCAGCCACATGGATGATATCGTCGCCACCTGTATGATGATTAACCCTAAGATGCGCGCATCTTTCGTGATCACTCAATGCCCTAGCCTACCAAACCAGGCTAACCGCATCTTTGAGGCGAAAGAGGTGTGTAAGACTTACGACATCAACGTGCTCGACGCCATCACCTACAGCCGAAACATTTATGATGACAGCGAAGAATCGGGTCTGTCTGTCATGGAAACTCAGCCAAAAGGCAAGGCCGCCGAGGAGATCCGCAGCATCGCCTGTGAAATGCTGCAAGCTTCGAGTGCTACAGAAATTCGCAATCGTCTCGCCGAAAAACAGATGGATAAGTTAAGGGGTAACTATGGGTCTGGCCGATCTCAAGAAAAGCTCTACGCAGTCTAGTGCCGCGAGACAAAACCGTAAGCTGCTGAATATTTCGCTCGATGCCTTGATCGATGATTTCATCGAGGATGCGACACACTATGCCGCCGGGCATCCCAGCAATGTGCAGCAGATGGCCGAGGTTATCGCCTTAGAGACGGGCTTCGATGGTGATTTTCTAAATCGCCACGCATCTCAGGCCGCCCCTAAGGTGGTGCCTAAGGGCACTGGGCCCTATCGCAAGGCGACCTTTACCCTGAGCGAGTCTGCCATCGCGCACCTCGCCGAACTGGCCAGCGGCTGCGATGTGGCTAAGTCGAAATTGATCCGTTTTCTCATCGAGCACCATTACTCGTTATCGGAAAGCGAACGACAACAGAAGGAACAATCCATCATAGTTGATTAAATTAGTCGATTAAATTAGTCGACTAAAATTAGTCGATTGAGTTAGCGATAGAATTAATCGATAAGCTATATCCCCAGACGCGCTGGGCTCATCATCACCCAGCGCGTCGCCATTTTCGCCCCGTCTCCCTAACCTTTCTGGCAGCGACAGATTTCAGTTTCCGAACTTACGGGCTGCCAGCTTTTTTTCTCCACACCTTTTTTCTCCACGCTTTTTCTGGCCCTAAGATTGAATTTGCGGCAAGCAACACCATATCTTGCTATATCATAGGGAGATTTTTATGTTAGCCATCTTTATTCTTGCGCTGGTCAGTTGCGCCGCCATAGGTTACATACTGTTTAAGCCAAGGTATGTCAGGTATCGCCGCGCGCAGATCGCCAAGCGGCCCTTTCCTGCCAGTTGGCGCGCCATACTCAAGCGCCGTATGCCCTATTTTCGTGCCCTACCGAGCGACCTGCAACTACAGCTCAAGCGTCACATCCAGATCTTCATCGCCGAGAAGCAGTTCGTCGGCTGCCAGGGGATAGAGATTGATGATGAGATCCGGGTAACCATCGCCGCCCAGGCTTGTCTGTTACTGCTCAATCGTGACACGGACTACTACCCTAAGCTGAAACAGATCTTGGTCTACCCTAGCCTGTTTATCGTCAGTCAGACTCAGCAAAATGGCGATGGCACCTTCTGGGAGCGCAAAAACATCCTCTCTGGCGAGTCCTGGGAATTTGGCAAGGTGGTGCTCTCCTGGCATACGGCCAAGGAAGACGCTGCCCAGCCCTATGATGGCCACAACGTAGTGATCCACGAGTTTGCCCACCAGCTGGATCAGGAAGATGGCCACTCCAATGGTGCGCCCATCTTAGCCCATGCCAACGACTATCATTCTTGGTCTTCCGTCATGGCGCAGGAGTTTACGCGGCTACGCGAAGACGCCAAGTGGCATCAACCCAGCCTGTTTAACTATTACGGCGCCACCAACGAGGCCGAGTTCTTCGCGGTGATCACCGAGACCTTCTTCGAACGCCCCCATGAGTTTTACCAGCAGCATCAGGCCCTCTATCAACAGATGAGTCATTTTTTCAAGCTAGATCCGGTAAACTGGCATTAACGACACGAAAAAGGAGTTTTACCATGACCGTCAGACATCCCATGCTGACTTGGCTGTTGGCAGCCAGCGCCCTGCTACTGAGCGGCATTTGCCGGGCCGAGATCCCGCTAGAGGCGACTCAGACCTTAGACAAGCTACACGGCTACGCCGCCAGTGCCGATTGGGACAACTACTTCGCCCTCTATTCTGAGGATGCCCACTTTATCGGTACCGATGCCACAGAAAACTGGAACATGCAGGAATTTTCCGCCTATGCCCGCCCGACAAAGGGCTGGCACTACACCCTGGTTTCGAGGCAGCTCCAGCAACACGGCGACGTGATAGTCTTCGATGAGCACTTAAGCAGTAAGTCCTACGGCAACTGCCGCGGCACAGGCACTCTGGTACTGAGCCCACAAGGCTGGAAGATATTGCAATACCACCTGAGTTTTCCTATCCCCAACGCCATGGCCAAGCGGATCACGGCGCAGATTAGCGCCGCGAGTAAGGAAGAGTAGAGCTAATGCACAGAGACAGATAGGCAGAGATTGGTCAGCTGCGCGAAGTGGGTAAAGCGCTCGAAATCCACTTCAGCCAGCTTGCGATCCGAGCTGTGTCTGTCGGCGTATAACAGGCCAATCACCTTGTTATCCACCAAGATCGGCGCCAACATGAAGCCCATGGCAGAGGTGTGGCGCCTGAGTTCTTCGTCGGTATAGAGACGCCACTTTTCCGAGCTAGGGTTGTCGATAAACAGCGGTTTCTTGAGGTCGACACTCTCGGCAAACACATTCTTATCGTGATTAAGCTCGACGATAAACTCATTCTTCATCTTATCGCCGTTCTCGCCTAACACCACGCGAGGCTGCAGGCGTTTTCGGTTTGGAGAGAGCAGCATCACGGCGCAGCGATCCATGCCTATACCATCGAGCAGACCGCTCAGGGTAATGGTGATCACCTCATTAAAGTTCGCCTTGTTGATGGCGCAATCTGTGAGTTCCCTGAGCTTCTTCAGCTGCAGGTCAACATTAAACTCACGTACCTTAATGGGCTCGGCTTCGGGCTCCGCCGCCAGCGTCAATTGGTGAGTATCGGGCAAAAAGGCCACCAGCACCTTGGCGCCATAGGTATCGGCCAGCTTTCTGGTGGCGTGGCTACACTGGATCATCCGCCCCTTAAATTCATCCACCTCGAGATCCAGCATGTCTGCCGCCTGCTTGATTCGATGATTCAGCTCGGCAATATCTTTGCTGTCGCTGGCCATCAACTCGCTGATCTTGTTGGCAAGATAGATGGAGCGGATCTCAGGCGTGCGCTCATTGGGATTAGACAGGGACTTTACCAGCACCTCACCGAGGCCCCAGTTTTTGGCTATGCCCATGGAAAGCTGGGTAAATGAGGTGCCCAACACCTCTCTGACTACGTTATTGGCTTCCTTCTCATCGGCCTGATTGAGGCGCGCATCGAGCTGCTCTGTGGTCTCGCCGCCCATGCTCCAGAAGGCACTCTCCCCCAGGTGATAGAGCAGCGCGGCGATAAACACCTCTTCTTGCAGCTCTTCATCATGGTCTTTAAGCATCATCTTGGCCAGCATGGCTGCCTGGAAGGCTCTGGCCATAAGGGTGAGCAGCCTGTGGTACACGGGCTCAGATAAGCCCTTATTTTCTAGCAGGCTACTCAGGAGTTTGGCGGTAATACAGATGTTGCGTATGGTATCGAAGCCCAGTACCACGGCCGCGCGGCTTACTGTGGTGACGTGGGAGATCCCCTTGTTATAGATGGCGCTGTTGGCCACCTTAAGAATTCGCGAGGTCAGCGCATTATCATGCATCACGCTGCGGCCGAGTATCGCCAGGGAGGAAACATCATCTTTGGCTAGTTTCTCTAGGGTTTTCACCGTCGAGCTAAGTGCCGGCATCTCTTGTTCGCTGATGCGTTTGGTCCAGTATTCTGCACCTTTACCTGACATGGCAGTGTTCAATGCGTATCTACTCTTTTATATAAAGAAATAAGGATAGCGCTCGCTTGCCGGCGCCGTCTTTGATGAATTATAGGCAGAAAAACTTATAACATAACAATTACATCTGCCGCCAGTGGCAAATCACGTTTATCACCTGCACCCTATTCACATGGCGAGGATTTCATCTCTTTATCGGCTGCGGGAGCGTATTGATAAGCACAAAATAAAAAAGGCGGCTCAAGAGGGACCGCCAAAGCAAGCAAAAATAAACAAGTAGAAAGGAACGAAAAACCTCGCACTGCACGTAGGAACACAGTGCGAGGAACAACCGCTGCTAAAGGACAGCAAGTCGAAACTTTAGAACTGCTCCTCTTCGGTAGAGCCAGTCAGTGCCGTGACCGAAGACTCACCGCCCTGGATCACATTGGTCACCTTATCGAAGTAGCCTGTACCCACCTCTTGCTGGTGCGCCACGAAGGTGTAGCCTTTCTTCGCTGCGGCGAATTCGACTTCCTGTACCTTCTCGACATAGTGCTTCATGCCTTCGCCACGCGCATAGTCATAGGCGAGGTCGAACATGTTGTACCACATGTTGTGAATACCGGCTAAGGTGATGAACTGGTACTTGTAGCCCATGTCCGACAGTTCCTGCTGGAAGCGGGCGATGGTGGCATCGTCCAGGTTCTTCTTCCAGTTGAAAGAAGGTGAACAGTTATAGGCCAGCAGCTGATCTGGGTATTGCGCATGGATCGCCTCGGCAAAGCGGCGCGCCTCTTCAAGATCTGGCTTGGCCGTCTCACACCAGATAAGATCAGCGTATGGGGCGTAAGCCAGACCGCGAGAGATAGCCTGGTCGATGCCAGCATTTACACGGTAGAAACCTTCTGAAGTGCGCTCGCCTGTGATGAAGTCGCGATCATAAGGGTCGCAATCAGAGGTCAGCAGATCCGCAGCGTTCGCATCGGTACGGGCGATAACCAGAGTTGGTACGCCGCTCACGTCGGCAGCCAAACGCGCCGAAACCAGCTTCTGTACCGCTTCTTGGGTCGGAACCAACACCTTACCGCCCATGTGGCCACACTTCTTCACCGAGGCCAGCTGATCTTCAAAGTGCACACCCGCCGCGCCGGCATCGATCATGTTCTTCATCAGCTCGTAGGCGTTAAGTACACCACCAAAACCGGCTTCGGCATCGGCCACGATAGGCAAGAAGTAGTCTGTGTAGCGCTCATCTTGTGGGTCAATCTGGTTGCTCCACTGGATCTGGTCGGCGCGGCGAAACGAGTTGTTGATGCGCTGAACCACTGCAGGCACAGAGTTTGCTGGATAAAGCGACTGATCTGGGTACATGGTACCCGCCAGGTTAGCATCGGCAGCCACCTGCCAGCCCGACAGGTAGATGGCCTCGATACCCGCCTTGGCCTGCTGTACCGCCTGACCACCGGTCAGGGCGCCCAGTGAGTTAA
Source organism: Shewanella sp. KCT (assembly GCF_007636505.1). Taxonomy (NCBI): domain Bacteria; kingdom Pseudomonadati; phylum Pseudomonadota; class Gammaproteobacteria; order Alteromonadales; family Shewanellaceae; genus Shewanella; species Shewanella sp. KCT. The sequence continues at coordinate 178,131 of NZ_LVDJ01000010.1, read as the reverse complement.
CATAACCTTTCTTAGCGCCACCATTAACCAGCTGCCATAGCTTCTCGGCGCCGCGGGTTGCCAGGGTATTTTCCGGGACAATCGAACCGCGTAAGGCCACTACGTCCTCTGCTGAATAGGGGCGACGAACGCCGGCCCAACGTGGATTTTCAGCCCAATCTTGCTTAATCGCATCAATCTGTTGTTGACGTGAAATCTGTGTAGTTGCCTTAGTCATAATCTTCTCCATCTCAGGTGTTAGCATCCAGCTCCCTCAATACCACTCACGTTTAAAGGCGCTAAATAGGTTTGGGTATTACCCTTTCATTTATAAAATCATCTCGCTAGGCGTTATCGCCCTGAGTCAAAATCTCGTAGCCCGGCAGGGTCAGGAAATCCACCAACTCGTCGGCCGTGGTGATCTCTTCCAGCAACACGGCGGCCTGGGTAAAGCTGCCATGGGTGAAACGATCCGGTCCCACCTCGAGTTTGACGTTAGCCAGCTCTTCCACCAGCATCTCCTTGAACAGCGCCTTGGTGACCAGCTTGCCGTTAGAGAGCTTCTGCTCGTGCTGGATCCACTGCCAGATAGAGGTACGTGAGATCTCTGCCGTGGCGGCATCTTCCATCAAGCCGTAGATGGGCACACAGCCATTGCCACGGATCCAGGCCTCGATATATTGCAGCGCAATTCGAATGTTCAGGCGCATGCCCGACTCGGTGCGCTCGCCTTCGCAGGGCATCAGGAGATCCCTTGCTAGAATCGGCGCATCAACATCGCGGGTGATATGCAGCTGGTTGACGTGATCTTCACCTATGTATTCGTTGAAGATCCCCATAGCGGTGTCGGCCAGACCCGGATGTGCCACCCAGGTGCCGTCATGGCCATTACGCGCCTCGAGCTCTTTATCGCCGCGCACCTTGACCAGTACAGCCTCGTTCTGCGCCTGATCCTTAGCCGGAATGAAGGCAGCCATGCCCCCCATCGCCAGGGCGCCACGCTTGTGACAGGTCTTGATAAGCAGGCGTGAGTAGGCGCTCAGGAACGGCTTATCCATGGTGACCGCCTGACGGTCTGGCAAGATGCGGTCGCTATGCTTCTTCAACGTCTTGATGTAGCTGAAGATGTAGTCCCAGCGGCCACAGTTGAGCGCGACTATGTTAGAGCGCAGTTCATAGAGGATCTCCTCCATCTCGAACACCGCCGGTAGTGTCTCGATGAGACAGGTACACTTAATGGTGCCCGGCGTTAGACAGAAGCGCTCTTCGACATAGGCAAACACCTTGGCCCACCAGCGCGCCTCGACATGACTCTCGAGTTTAGGAATATAGAAGTAAGGTCCGCTGCCCTTCTCCAGCAATTGGCGATAGTTGTGGTAGAAGTAGAGGCAGAAATCGAATAGTGCCCCAGGGATCGCCTCGCCATTGAAGGCGACATGCTTCTCTTTAAGGTGCAGGCCGCGTACACGGGCGATAAGCACGGCAGGATCTTCATTGAGCGTATAATGCTTACCTGTCTCGGGCGCCGTGTACTCTATCTCGCCGCGCACGGCATCACGCAGATTAATTTGGCCTTGAATCACCTTGGTCCAGCTAGGCGCCAAAGAGTCTTCGAAGTCGGCCATAAAGACTTTAACGTTGGCATTGAGGGCGTTAATGATCATCTTGCGATCCACTGGCCCGGTGATCTCAACACGTCTGTCTTGCAGGTCTTGGGGAATACCACGGATCTGCCAGTCGCCGTCTCTGATGGCGCGGGTCTCGGGTAAGAAATCGGGCAGCGCGCCCTTATCGATCAGTTCCTGCTTCTGCCTGCGCATCTCAAGCAGCTTAGGTACCTCTGCCGCAAACTGATCACACAAGACCTCAAGCAAACTCAGCGCACCTTCGTTAAGCACTATCTCTTGCCCCGGCACTTGCGCCCCCAGGATAGACAATCCCGTCTCTAGCTGATGTTTATTTATTACCTGTTCAGTCATCCCGATATCTCCCAAGCGCTCACTTACCGTTAATTTCAATTCTTCCAGCCTTTAACCTAAGGCCCGCCATACCTTGTAATGATGGCCATACAGCTTGAAACACCAGCAAGGGGTTACAAATGTACGTTTTGAACAAAACCTACTAACAAACTGTTGGGATTGCAACAATACGAGCGGTGAGAAAAGCAGCGAAAAAAGCTGAGTTACATCACAAAAAATTGGTAAGACCAAACAGGATTTATAACAACAAGACATTGTTTCAAAACAATAAAAACCAAACATAACAAATCAAGAAATGACTAGATTTGAAAGTTGTCTGACAAATGAACCAAGCCCCACCCATTGAAAGTTATTACGTAAATTTATTACCTTAAGTAATTTTATCGATACAGACATTTCACCAAGAAGACTGACAGATTAAAAGGCGGCACGTTTTGCTTTACTTGCAAGTAAGGCTATTAAAGTCAAATTATTTCAACGCTTTATAAGCAACCTCAAAACACTTAAAATCAAACAATCGTTTTAATTTGACGTTTACGTAAACGATACAAGTAAGGGGCTAAATGGCTTGTCACAATTCGGTAACGTTTGTCGATCAACATCACGATTTTTTTTGGTTTGCTGCAAAAAAATCAAAAAAAACCGAATAAATTGCATAGTTAACCTAGCAGAGACGCTTATCATGCTGCCAAGACAAGGCATCTAACTCGGCCATTCGACAAGCCTCGCTCTCCTTCTATCGCTAAGCAATCAGCGCAAAATGACTAACTCGCACGGTAACTAGCCGCTCAGCTTTAATATCAGCGCTAATGAAAGACAGGAAACCTGAGTTCAAACAACAAAATACTGAAGGCGAACCGCACAAGCCCTAGAGGTAAACGACTGACAACATGGGACTGGAAGCTCAGCGCAAGACGAGAGAGCTAGCCAGAAGAAGTGAACCACTCGGTAAACATCGAGTACCTGTTGCAGGAAGGCCTGATAGGCTCCCATCGATGCAACAGGGAATCGCTAAGGATGCATAAAGGCAAAAGCTTCACTAGAAGAGAACAGCTTAGACAGCAAACATAGACTAGAGTCACTAACACCAACGAGAAGCGCGAACATCAACGAGAAGCGCTAGCGCAGACAAGAAGGACTTTCGCAAACAAGAAGGATTAGCAGAGTTAAAGACAAGTGTCGGCAAGCCAATGACTTGCCTAGGGGTAGCGATTTTGAACTAAACAACGGCAAACCAGTTAGCTAAGGCTAAGCATTCACCGCATTAATGGGGGTGTCGGGCGTAGACTCCATACTCGGGCGGTACATGACCACGCAGTTACGGCCATTGCGCTTGGCCTGATACATGGCGAGATCGACCCGCTTCATGAGTGGATCCAGGCTAAGATCCTCCTCCACACTGGTACAGACACCGAAACTGGCGGTAATGCTCAGGTCACTATAGTGAGGCTTAGTCTGAATCGACTCTATGGCCAGGCGACACTGCTTGGCGATCTTGAGGGCCGCCTGCTCATCCGTGTACGGCAAGAAGAGCGCAAACTCTTCACCGCCCATGCGCACAAACAGATCCCTGCTCTTGAGGCTCGGCGTCACGGCATCGACTACTCGCCGCAATGCCCAATCACCGGCGCTATGGCCATAAGTATCGTTGATCGACTTAAAGTGGTCTAAGTCGAACATCACCACACTAAACACGCTGCGATGAGCCAAGACATCGACGAAGAGATTTTCGGCAAAGTCTTGCCCCGTGCCTCGGTTTAATACTCCGGTCAAAGGATCTCGCTGAGAGATGCGCTTATATTTGCGCTTCTGCACAAACATGGTTGCACCAAAAATAATGAGACAGATAGAACAACCAAAGGCGATCATCAGCGCCATACTCTCGTTGTATCTCTCCAGCTCAACCACCTTTTGCTGCGCCGTATAGAGCGCCCTATCCTGGTTGAGCATCTTAATTTCACGGGTCTTCTCGGCATTCTCAAACTTGGCCATCTGATACGCATAGGCCTTTGCCTTGGTCTCATCGATATCGGCCTCACTAAGCTGCATATACTCGTCCAGATAACGATAGGCCTCCTGGTAGCTTCCCTCTAAAGCCAAGGCATCGGCCATCATCTTATAGGCGCGTTTCTTGGCGTTGAGCACGCTTGGTTCGTCCTCAACATCTATGACTTGCTGGGCGTATTGCTTGGCGCTTTCAACCTCTTTCTTCATCAAGTAGGTTTCGGCCAGCAAGGCATTAACATCGTTAATCTCTAACTGAAACTTAAATGTCTTGTACTTTGCAAGCGCTGAAAGGAACAGCTTCTCCGCTTGCTCAAGCTCGCCTAGCTTAAGGTGTGAAGTGCCCTTGCCCTTGTCGGCCATGGCAACAATAAGCGGAATATTATGTTCACTACAGAAGGTGCGGGTATCGGCAAATAACTGCTTAGCCTCATTGTAATGAGAGAGCTTTAGCTCCCCTGCCGCCAATAGCACTTGGGCATAACACTGCTCTTTCGGCGATCTGTCGCGGCTAAGGCCATAGGCCAGTGAGGCATAGCGCTTCACCTCATCATAGACTTCGAGATCCAGATAGAGGTTGGCCAACCTCAGATAAGAGGTCATCTTAATGGTCACATCATCTATCTGCTCGATACGGTCGAGATTCTTAGCCATAGCATCCAAGGCGCCCTGATAGTTCTTCATGGCGATCAGCGCTGTGGCCTGATACAGATAGATGGAATTTTGAGTTTCGGGAGAGTGGCTCAGCTGTTCGGCCTGAGTAAGTAGGTTAAAGGCGCGCTCGTAGGCACCATTATACATCTCCTTGTTACTCTCCAGGGTCAACACCCGAGCCCTCTGCTCGCGGCTCAAGTGCTGGGTATTCTCTTTAAGGTAGGCAATTACCTCAGACGACTTGGCCGGCTCTGCAATTAAGGATGCCTTTAGCTCATCGATAACCGCGTCATAATCGACATCGCTCGCAACGGCAGATCCGCAAAGCGCTATCGAAAAGACACAAGCCAAAAATAGTCTGAGGTAATACATATAGTTTCTACGAGTTACTTGCTGTCATCTGGGTTAGTGATGATCAAATAGGATTGTACTTCGCTGGTGTCACCTGAGAGCGAATCGAGCTGCGCTTTATCACCCGACAACACCGCCTGGATCTCTTCATCCGTTAGGCCATTGGCTTTCATCACACCTTCTGGATCAGCCTTGTAAGCCTCTAACAGCGCGGCATCCGAACCTAACTTCTGAAAAAAATCGCTTAGCTTAGACATATCATTCTCCATTGTTATGTAATAACACTAGTTGCTAGACAAAAGTTTGACCACTCTAGCTTTATTCAAACTCCGTCTCATTTTTAGCCCAATAAAGCTTCTGAAATACCGAGTTTTGCCAAAACCTTATGGTTCACCTTCAGCGGCGCCGCCGGTGGAACTAACAGGGTAGTAATAGCAGTTAACTTGGCTTGGGGTAACGCCTTGAGTAATAAGCGTTCAATTCGAGGCGCCTGTGTCGGTAAATTGGGCGCTTCATATAAAATGACCTCATGGTCTAACGGATACCACTCGCTAAGCTGCTCAACCAAGACCTGCAAACAATCCGAGTTAGTATGAAACTTGGTGAGCGTGTGCTCTCCGGCGATGGCTATCTGCCACAGCAGCAGATGGGTGGCGGGATCCGGCGTATGACAGTAGAACATGAATTGACTGGCCTCGAAGCTCTGGTGACCAGATTGTCCAGGGTCTATCCCCACGTCGGCCCATAAGCAGGCCTCGGCTGAGATCCCCGGCTCCATCTTGGCCTCGAAACCTTCTTCGCGCGCCCGGCGAATGGCGATATGGGACACACAGGCAAACACACCTGGATGACCATACAGGGCGCACACGACCCGCTTACCCGCCCTAACCTCGGTCAATATCGCCTCGACCATCTGTTGGTAGGTGTCTCGACGGCTCTTAACTTCTTCACCTTGGGCATAGTATCGATGCAGTGATCGGACATCATGATTCATGCTCTCAAGCCACTGGAGGGCAAAGGCATCGGGCACCAAAGAAAAAACCACGTCGGCCAGCTCGATATAACTCTTACTCAGCACGGTTATCTGACCGCCCAGGTTAAGACCTGTGCCGACACAAACCAAACTGCCAAGCTTTTTAGATTCATCCATTCTTGCTGTATCCATTATTACCACAGGCGATATATTACCGCTAAATTCCCGGCTAACCCGGCTAATTAGTCACTATTTGCACCTAGGGCAAACCAACGCTTGCAAACAAGATGTAAATAAAATTTAACTTACCACAATTCGGGATAAAACAAATACTAACAATTAATTAGTCTGGCATTTTCATCACGACTCAGAGATTCTCCCGCGCTACTTGGACAAAATTCATTCAGGCTAGTGAAACTAATCCTTAACACACCTGTCTGAACTATTCGCCCTCCCCTTGGGCGCCCCAAACACACAGGCCTAAGCTGATACGCAGGCGAGATCCAGAAAACGGCGATAGCGCTTGTCAGCATGGGGAATGCTTGGGTATCATGGCCGACAGATTTTTAGGGAAGTAGCGCATTCAATGACCATCAAAAAACATAGTATTACTCTATTAGGCGCAGCGGCGCTGTCTCTTTCATTAAGCGCATGTAGCGTGTTTGACTGGCTGATCTATAAGCCAGATGTGCCGCAAGGCAACTACATGGAGACGCAGCAGGTCGAAAAACTCAGAATCGAGATGACCAAAGAGCAGGTCGAATATATCCTGGGCCGTCCCGTACTGCGCGACAGCTTCTCGGACGACACCTGGTACTATGTCTATCACTACAAGAGTGGTCGTGACGCCAGCATCACACATAAAGAGCTGGTGCTGCACTTTACCAATGACAAACTTTCTAAAGTCGATGGCGACTATGAACTGGCCGCCGACTTTAACACCCCGCTGGATCAGAGCTCGCTGCCAGAACTAGGCGCCGCAAAGGGCGACCTGGTTCCGCTAAACCCTGAGCAGCGTCCAGATACCAAGCCGCTCGTGGAAGAGAAGAAAGCACAAGAACTCAACGAAGTTAAAGAGTTTGAATAAACGCTTTAACTAACGCCAGGCCAGTTTTAAGCGCCTGGGTTTTAAGACGAAAAAAGGGTCCTAAGCATTGCTTAAGACCCTTTTTACTATCTAGCGGCTTTCTCTTAATTCTTAACTCTTTAATGCGCCTTGCAGCCTATCCTGTCTGACGGCTTATCTGGCCTTACTTAACACCCGATAATTTCCCAGAGGAAACTCAGACCTGACTACCTCACCTTAGCGCCTGTGGTCTTGTTGGCACGGCCCTCACTCTTGGCCTTTTCGGCGCGTTGACGACGCACATCTTTGGGATCGGCTATCAAGGGGCGATAGATCTCCACTCGCTGCCCGGGTTCTAGCACCTCATCATGCTTCACTGCGCGGCTGAAGATACCTAGTTTTACCTTCTCCAGATCAATCTCAGGAAAGAACCGGCAGATTTCGCTCTGCTTCACCGCCTCGATACAACTAGTGCCCGGCGACACCATGACGCTAATGCGCTTCTGCTGGGTCGGCAGCGCATAAATCACTTCAACGGCAAACTTATCTTGATCGCTCATCTTACATCCTAAGAAGATTAAACAGCTGTTATTTATAAATCACTTTGGCGCGGCTGGTGAAAGCAGTCACCATGGAAGACATCAGCTCTTTGAACACTTTGCCAAAGGCCAGATCCGCAATCGAACTGGAAAACTCGAAATTGAGCTCGAAATCCACCTTACAGGCATCTTCCGTCAACTCGGTAAACTCCCATTGACCATGCAGGTGCTTAAAGGGGCCGTTTTCCAGCGCCAGCTCAATTCGCTTACCCGGGATCACCTGATTGCGTGTGGTAAAGGTCTTGCTGATCCCCGCCTTGGAGACATCGACCGAGGCCACCATGGTCTTACCATCAAACTCAAGTACCTTACCGCCAACACAACCCGGCAGAAACTCCTTATAGGACTCCACATCATTGACTAACTCGTACATCTGCATGGCACTAAAGCGCACTAATACGCTACGGGAAATCTTGGGCATATGACTGTTTAACCTGAAACCTTGGCCTGACACCATAAAGCAAAAAATTGATTTTAACATGCTAGGCAACACCGGTCACCTCACCCAGTACTCATGCTAAGCTCAAAAAAACACCACCTCGACCCATTTACGCAGGCAAATTAAACAAATAATCACGCGAGCCAATTCCAAATTGGTTTACCGCGCGTATAATAGCCCTCCTATGGCTAAGAAAAACGCAAAAAAATCAAAGAACCCACCGGCGACGATTGCACGCAATAAACGCGCAAACTTCGACTATAAATTTGAAGAGAAATTTGAAGCCGGCTTATCCCTGATGGGATGGGAAGTGAAATCGATCCGAGTCGGTAAGGTAAACCTGTCTGAGAGCTATGTATTCCTCAGAGACGGTGAGGCCTACCTGTTCGGATGCACCATCACGCCGCTCAATACCGCATCGACTCACGTGGTTTGCGACCCTATGCGCGATCGTAAACTGCTGCTTAATCGCAGAGAGCTGGATAAACTGCAGGGCCTGGTAGAGCGTCAAGGTTACTCTATCGTGCCTATCTCCATGTATTGGCGCAAAAATGCCTGGGTAAAGCTAGAGATCGGCCTGGGTAAGGGTAAGAAAGAGCACGATAAGCGCGACGACACCAAAGAGCGCGAGTGGAAGATTGAAAAATCTCGTACCATGAAACATGCCGCACGATAATAATCGCTGTGATTCAGCGACTTGTCAGGCATAAAACGTACGGATAACGAACAAACGATAGTAACCCCATGATTAATACTTGGTAATCGAGGACGACGCGGGTTACAATCGACATTGTACTGGGGGCGATTCTGGATTCGACAAGATTCACGAAACCCTAGGAGCATGCCGAGGGGCGGTTGGCCTCGTAAAAAGCCGCACAGTTATAGTTGCAAACGACGATAACTACGCTCTAGCAGCTTAGGCTAGCTAGCCATCTTGCTCACGTTTCTCAAATGGGCAGAGTATTAAGATGGTCACCTTTACATTTGATAGCGAGGGAACCATGTTCAGGGGTGAACCGCGAAACAGTACTGAACTCGCCAATAACAATCCTGTCTTTCGGAGTGTTGTTGGTTAACCAATAGAAAGACTAAGCATGTAGCGCCGAGGATGTAGGCTTTTTGGACGCGGGTTCAAGTCCCGCCGCCTCCACCAACAACAGAAACGAAGACGTCCTAGGACGTCTTTTTTTCTGCCTGCAGAATATTAAAATCAATGGGTTATCTTCAAACAACGTCCATTTAGATTTTTTTAAAGCCAAAAGTCGTAGTCACCCACGTAGTATTTTTCAACCAACTTAGCTATCTTTGAAATACTACGTCATCAACAAAACCAAACTGCTATGTGCCCTAGACTCACAACTCCACTTACGGATAACACCATCAAAAAGTGTAAAGCCATTGATAAAGATGTCGTTTTATCTGATGGATATGGTCTGCAGCTGCGAGTGAAACCCAGCGGTTCAAAACTTTGGAACTATAACTACTATCATCCCTTAACAAAGAAGAGAACCAATATCAGTCTAGGAAGCTATCCAGCCACCAGCCTTAAGCGAGCAAGAGAGGCTGCGACAGAACAAAGGGGGTTGGTAGAGAGAGGTATCGACCCAAAAACTTATCGTGAAGAACAACGACTCGCAGAACTTAAGGTAAGTGAATACACATTAAGAAAGGTGGCCGAAGAATGGCTAAATGTCAAAAAGCACAACATCACTGAAAATCATGCAACAAAGATCTGGGGCTCTTTAGAGCGCCACGTTTTTCCAAGCATTGGAAACTACCCTCTTGCTCAAATAAAGGCCCCTCTGGTTATCGCAATTTTTAGACCGATAGAAGCTAAAGGGAATCTGGAGACTGTAAAACGCCTATCGCAACGTCTTAATGAAGTCTTTAACTTCGCGGTCAACTGCGGCTATACCGATTCAAATCCCCTTTCAGGCATCAAAGCAGCTTTCAAAAAGCCGAAAAAAGAAAGCATGGCAAGTATCAAGCCAGAAGAACTTAATGAGTTAATGAGAACTTTAGCTCAGGCTTCGATTAAACGTACAACACGCTGTCTCATCGAATGGCAATTACACACGATGACTAGACCGTCGGAGGCAGCTATGACTGAATGGGCAGAGATAGATTTCAAAAACCAAGTGTGGACAATACCTGCTAACAAAATGAAAAAGCGACGCGAACATAAGATTCCACTAACTCCACAAATGCTCGCAATTCTTAAAGTTATGGAACCAATCAGTCACAACCGACGCTATGTATTTCCATCAGATAGAGAGCCTAGCAAACATTGCCATACTCAAACAGCTAATATGGCACTAAAGCGCATGGGGTTTAAAGACCGCTTAGTAAGTCATGGGTTAAGAGCCCTCGCGAGCACTACGCTCAATAACCAAAACTTCGATTCGGATTTGATCGAATCAGCTCTAGCTCATGTTGACCAAAACCAAGTAAGAGCGGCATATAACCGCAGCGACTACTTAGAGCGTCGCCGCGAAATGATGTGCTGGTGGAGCGGGCATATCGACGAGGCAGCCAAAGGGAGCCTCTCTGTAACAGGTATTAAGCAATTGAAAGTTATTTGAGCATAGCTGGTGTTAGGTGGAACTAGAACCTAACACCGAAAAGTCCACCATTTTCTGTATCGGTACATATAATCTATATAGCCGTTAAGGTATCCCCGCCGTGCTTAGTCACTCTTGGGCGACACTGAATCTTCATTGCGTCGCTGACAAATGCGTTATCACTGGCTTTGCTAGACCAAATATATGCCTCACCTGGTTTTAACGCTCCAAGCTTCTCAGGCGTTAGTGATTTCAAACCGATACAGGCTTTTTGAATATGCTTTAACCAGTCCGGAGCGTTGAACTTATGCAGAATAATCTGTGATGAAAGCTGAATAAGTTCCACCGGTACAGACGGTGGATCTTGGCTGGCAATCATGACACTGGTGCCCTTGTGGCGCATTTCGCGCACCGTCTCCACAAGCCCTTTTACTAGGTCTGGACTATCGATGTATTTATGACATTCATCAAACACAATAAGTTTGTTAAAAGATTGCCCTTGATACTTGGCTTCCGAGAATATTTGCAGAAGCACTACAAATAAGCCTAATGCCTCATCTTTTTCGATGAATTCGTCTCGAACATCTACAACGATCATTCTGCCTGGTCGAATCAGCGAACCAACGTTTATTTGGTCATCAATGTACTGTTCAGCAAAATCCAAACGCATGTCTGCTAGGTCTTTAAGTGAATCCGAAAGACTTGAGTTTTGTATTCCGTCCCTTATCGCTTGGATCGAGAGGTTATTTCGATTTTTACGCATAATATTGCCTAGTTGGCGGATATATGCGGCTTGGTTGCCGATAGCCCCCATCAAAAACTTCCAGTGCCCAGCTTGCAATTCAGAAGAACAAAACTTCAACGGATGTACCTCAATTCCAGGGTACTCAGCACGACGTTCGCTTAACTTATCTTCAGGAGCTAACAACACAACATCATTTAATGAAGTTGGCTCCGCACCATATACTTCTTTAAGCTTAGCTAACTGCATAACATCGTCATTTGGGGCTATCATCGACGTAAACTCAGGTTTATAGTCCTGAGTAGCACTGTAATGGAATATCACACTCGCCAACTCTTTATGTAGCGTATTGATCGATGGAATTGATTTAGTTGCCATCTCCACAACTGAGCCTAATGTATAGCTTTTGCCCCCACCTTGAACACCAAATAAACTTAGCGTGTGTGTATGGTTTAAATCTAAAGCTATTTTCCGTCCATGGACCTCTCCCAATAGGCCAAACTGAGCAGAGCCACCGTTGACACCAAGGACAATATCGTGGGGAACAACCTCAACTTTATTACCCGTTGTGATGTTCGGAAGGTGCAAATTTTCGTCTGCCTCTGCCTCTGCCTCTGCCTCTGCCTCTGCCTCTGCCTCTGCCTCTGCCTCTGCCTCTGCCTCTGCCTCTGCAGGATTAGCTACTACAGAAACTGGATTACCAATAGGTTTTGCTTCTTCAACGGTTTGACCTCTGGATGGAGGAGGAGTAGCTAGCTCATCATCATTAAATCGCAATACTTTAATATTGTCTTCTTTTGAAACACTTGGTCTTGCAGGTAAAGTGATCGCAGCTTGAGATGCTAATTCCGCCCAAGATACGGTTCTATCTCGCTCTTTGTGTAGAAATTCTGCCGTTTCCAACTTAGGCAGAGTTAGCTCAAGTAAGTCCAACGTGCTTTCACTTTGGTCATCATCCTCAAACACTTTAGCTGATAGCAATTCGTCAATATGGTTTCGCCCAACACGATGAAACTCAATACCGACTTCTTTTTCAACGCCGGAGCTATTTTGACCAAAATCGAAAATAACAGCACTTCGGGTAATTGAAAGCTTGTACCCTTCCTCCAAAGTTCGAAGCAAAAATTTTGCTTCCTCAACAATCTCAGAACTCAATAAACCAAAACGCTCAGATCGTTTAAGGTAATGTTCAAGAAGGACACATAACTTTTGAGTTTTAACCAGGCGATCAGGTCTATCCGGTGTTGTACGCGTCAAATCAAAATGACGCTGAATAACACGCTCTGATTCTGAAATTTGCTCGGCAATACTCTTCTTTAAACTTTCGTACTTCGTCAGATCACCGACTTCTGAATAGCACTTAACTTCGACTAAATTACAACGAATCGTGCGTGATGATGCATCTAAATCAAATAATGCTAAATCTGTTCTTCTGAAACTGACATCAGCACCTAATTCACCATCAGCCTTTTGAAGCTCAGAATAAAGCTCAAGGTGAGCATCTAAAGGAACTATTACCTGGTCCTTAAACACTCCTTGGTACTCTAAATAGAGTTTAGATAGTGCTAAACCTAGGGCTTCCGACTTTGAAGCACTATTAGAGGCAAGTTTTAACGCAAGTCTACCTGACAACGCTCTAAGCGAATCTAAAACCCGAGTCGCCTTATCAACATCAGGAACAATTTGATGTTGTTCTAAAGTACCTCTCAACAAAGCTTCTATTTCTGTTGTTGAGCGAGATGTAATAACAAAATTATGGGTATTTGAGGAGGCCATTTCCGGACTATGATCAATCAGATAGTCTGGTCGGCCGTCTTTACCACCGTGATCAAAGAACTCAATACCCAAGTTTCTATCGACAGTGAACACCCAATCACTGACTTCATGCAATTGATTTAACAGAGCTCTCTCAGCGCTATCAAGAGCCAACCTGACCACTGGTACCTGCTCTAAAGAAAAATCTCCTGTCGCCAGCGAAGCTGTTATAGCGGACATTAATTTAGGGAGTTTGGCAACAGTCTCCGATATCTGCCCGCCGAAAAGCATTTTCGCAGCGCCATGTCTCGTGTGACGGTCCCAAGCAACAACCCCATTCTCATCAAAGTAATCAATACAGTAATCCTGATACAACCCATATATAGGCGCAACTTGTTCATCTGATTGAGGTTTTACCACGGATAACTCTTGCGCGGGGAACACATCAAATAACATGCTTAAATGAGACTGAAAATCATCAGGCGACTGCTCAAACTCAGAGCTAGCTCTGAGCGAAATGCTTAATTTTGGCTGCAAGTGATTTTCTGCTGAATGAAACAGTTGGTTTTCCACCTCACTGTCCCCGCCGCTGTTGATTAGCTTAAATAAATCAGCCCCCACTTCTGTCGCATAGGGATCAGCAACGAATAGTCGAATATCAAAACAAATATGCTTTAGCTCAGCTTTCTTTCTCAGTGCCATCAACATACCCGCAACAGCACCAGCAGATCCCGCGTTAAACACATTGATCGATAAACAGTTCACATAGGGATGTTGTATCAGATATCTTTCGACTTTAGTGGCGAGAAAGGCACTACTTTGCTTACCAACTTGCTGGTAATCATTTTTAATGCCAAATGCGGTTTTGATTTTATCAATTAGAGCTTGTGGTTCTTTTTCTTGTGCAGACGACAGAACACTCCAAAATGGGTGAATACTGTCAAGTGCGACCATCAACTGACCCTGGGTGTCTGGTAGTACGTAAGGAAAATTGGTTAACGCAAGTTCTTCTAATGAACTGTTTTTAGTCCCAACCGCGATTTCCTTACCAACCTTCTCACTCTGTCTTGCCCAAGCTTCCGCAAGAGAAGCCCATCCACTTAGCCATAAAGCCCTTAATGGATGTGTGGGACCCAATACCATCGCCTTTTTATAGCTGCCGTCATAATTCCACATTACGATTGAAAGTGAATCCAAGCGAAGTAACGCGGCTAACTCAGTCGAATAGTCATGTCCACTCTCTGTTTCCTGAAATACCGCAGCTAGGTATTCTAGATAGCTGCTAGAATACAGGTAGGCTTCATGCGAGGAAGACACATGATCATGAGCGACAGAAACCAGCTCTTTCTCATCTTGATGTATGATTTGAAAATAAGTTTCACGCGCCGCTTTAAACTTTTCAAACTGGCTTTCTACCCCCTTTATTGGCCAATCTACAATATCGGCACCAGATTCACTTGCGTCTTGATTGCGAATTTCTACACGCCAAGTCAAAGCCGCCATTGGGTTTGCTAGAATTTTTTGCTCAAAGTTTTTTAAGTAAGTGGTAACGGGAATTTGAATACCACTTCCTTTCTTGAATTTCACATTGATGATCGATTCAGCCTTACTCTTACTATCCTGCCAAGTCGTTTCTATTACTTCGGCATTGCTAAATTTCTCAGTTTCGATGACGTTGGCAAATTCAGCTTTAATCTTTGCATGCGCTAATGACGCCTCTTTGACTTTTCGCCCTTCAATCGGCTCAACCTCAGCATCTACCGCTGGCAATACATAAAACAGATCACTTTCATTAATTCGTGAGCCAGCTTCTTCCGCGCTGGACGTTCCCCACTGTATTGGGCACTGCTTATCATCAATCAACGGTAATAGTTCATCATTTTCATCAAATGCTTGAATTCGAACGTAATGCCAACCTTCTTCCCATTCGATTCCAGTCAGCTTGTTAAACGTGATTGTGACAGTGGATTTTGATGTAGCTTTACCTACCTTAATTAACCCAACAAAATCACCTTGTTGAGTAAACACCTGGGCTTTATATTTCGCTAAGCCATTAACTTCACTTGGTTTTGGTGAAACAGAAAAAGTCACAGAAAACTTTTTCAAGCCGCCTTGGCCGGTAGTCAATACTTGTTGACCAATCAACTGTTGCAAGTTTGGGTCTGTTTCATCATCAGGAATAAGCGGCAAACCAACCTCAGTCACCGTTAAACAAACTGCATCAGTGGCATCTTCCTCATATTGAAAGCGCCATTTATCAAAAGTGAGTGCCCAGTTGCTGCTATCCACCACTAATTGCTTGCGCCAACTGCTATCGAGTAGATTTTCCTGATCATTTAAAAAGAGCGCTAATCTCTTGTTAAAATCTTCACCTTCTAGCTGCAGGTCATAAACGGTCGCAATCGCTGACTTCTCTGAGCGGTTTATAATTTGTACACACTCGCGATTTTTAACTAATTTACGTACCAACATGGAAGGATCTAGATGCAACTCAAGATCAGGAATCAGCCCCAGCTCGTAAAGAGCAGCACCAGCAACATTTGGATCAAAGCCATTAACCTTAATCGTTAGCGCGTATCGCAACCATTGATAAGCACTGAGTTTTAGCGCCGCCTTTTCTTGAAGAATGAAGTAAACTTCGTCCAACAACCGCTTAATCGAATCAGGAGATTTGGCCTTTAGTTGATTAAACGCCAGCCAATAAGCATCTGAAATATCAATTTGTTCAAAGGTCGCTGCACCAAAAGAGTCTTCAGAGGACGTTTTTAATTCATTTGGTACAAAAATCAGTAATGGCTGGCGAAGCTGGCCGTGTTCATCAGGGTTTCGAAGTTCAACAAGCTTGGTACTGGTAACCGAAAAATTACGCGTCGCTTTCATTGCCAATACGGCAACCTGGGCATACTCAACCGCCCCAGACACGACTTCACTAAGCTGATACATGAGCTCAGTTTCTAAATCAGATACCTTCATGCAGTGGCCCGCACCGCGAGTTTCTAGCAACACCTTAAACTTAGGTACAAGGACACTGATTAAGCAGCCGTCAATATCTGACTTAATAACGGTTTGAATTCCCTTAATCATGCGCTATGTCCTTTCATACTTTCATTTTGCTTACTATTTATCTGATATCTTGGAGTAACCGTTTGTGTTACATACGCATCAGAAAGATCGCGATAAAAACCAATTTCTCGTAACCGGCGCTTAAAACCAGATAAGTTATCTCTAAGCGCTTTATTCACATCAATTGATGACTCACAGAAAGCATCTGTGTCAGGTAACGAATCAATAAAAATGCCATATCGTTCTTTTAAGAAAGTTAACAGCTCATCTACTCTTAACTCTTTAGTGTGAAATCCCAAGTCACCACCCTTGGTGAGTACGGCTAGCTGTAACAACACTTCTAGCAAACGTCCATCAACGCTAAATCGACGGCCACCATTACTACCACTTTGTTGTTCTAACAAGGCTCCAGGCTTATTTTTGAGCATAAAACTATCTAGGTTTTTGACTAAGCCAGAACGGATTGCATTACCTTGTACAAACAATAAAATTTCTATGTAGGTTTCATACTCTGGTAAGCCAAGTTGGGTAATAGCATGAATCTCTGGTGGAATGTCTTCTGATTCATGAGCAGATGACACTGACGCATCTAAAATTCCAGCATTACGCTGACCAAAAAACTGATCGCGTTCTTGCTCTAACGGCGACTCCAGCAGAGTAAACAAATCGGGCACTGACATTTGTTTTATCGATTTTGACCCCGATAATTTGCCTTTTTTAGATAGATACTCTGCAAACTCATCGAGTTTTTTAACGCCGAAATAGGCTTTAATAAAAGCAGGAATTCGCTTGTAGTGTAACGTCGCACTTTGCTCAGCCATCGATTCACTCAAGCCATTAGCACCATTTGTCATGTCCACATAGAGCGCCGTCTTTTGTTTACTACTCTCGTCGAGATTACGGCCCTTACTCTTAGCCAATGCCGGTAGCAACTTGAACAATTTCAATTGGTATAGCGCCAAGTGAAAAGCTAATAATATCTTTATGTACTCAACCATAACTGAACGAGGAATATACTGGCGATAGGTCAGCAGCTTAATGATATCTTCAGCTAAAATATCCGCAGCTTGTTGATTAAGCGGCGCAAACCGTTCTTGTAAGTCAGCATGATCCGGCGCGTCAGAATTCACTTGATCAGACAGTCTTAAAATTGCCTGCGTTTCAACATCTACTTGGGAAGAGCTATCATACTGCCCTGTCGTAGAATCGACACCAGCAAAGAAAAACTGTTTGAGTCGGTTAATCGCGGTCTGACCATTATTGGCATGGTATAGCAACTCATATACTTGCTTAGAGGCACCATAATCCCGGCAATTTTTAGGATTTCGAAACAAATAAGTATTACCGTGAAGTGGTCTCGGCGCTGCAACCGCTTCGTTAGCCTTGCCACGATTAATCAAGTCCACCAAGTGGGTTTCAATCCACTTTTCAATCGTAATTGGGGCTTGAGTAAAGTTTTTAAAATGATTGGCATTACTGGAGTCTAAAAATTCTTTTTTAAACTTCTCAATCGTCATGACCTTGGCGCTCAATCTACTTGAAGCGCCATTATGCTTTAACCGAGCGAATAGATGAGTTAAGACCCTGTCCATTTCGACAATTTTGTAATCAAGATAGCTCACTTTATTGGTGCGAAAAGCCTTATCTTTTTTACCTAACTTCATGGCTGAACCTCCGCTACCAATTGTTCTAACTGCAAAACACCACCTTCGTCGCGGGTTATTTTTTCATACTGTTGGCCGTTGGTAGTTAGCAAAACCTCTTGATAAGGCGCTGAAGCCAATACGTTCTTGAATACGGTTAAGCTTAAATAAAAACTCTGCTCCGCTTGCGCCGAAGGCACGTAGCCTTGATTAAGACGATGCAGCATTTCAAACAAATCCAAGTCCAATTCCAACTCTGCCGTAAGGCCGGTTGCATCTTGGTACTTAAGCAATAGTGACTGCGGGCTATGCTCCACAAATGACGAGTTCATCGCTGAGTCTTTCACTTCAATGGAAAAAACATCCGATGGGAATAAGCGATAACTTCTAATAGTGCCTAAGTGTACCTTGCGTACTTGCATCGCCAGTTGGCCGTTAAAATACATCGGATTATGCAAACCTTCGCCACGGTTAATTGCATTAATGGCAAGCGATTTTGCTTCATTCAGTAATGCGCTGTCTTCGAGGTAACGTACTAATAACTTCGCTGAACGATAAGGCAGTAATGTTTGCCAGTTTTCTCCGCGGCGCTCAAAGTAGGCCTTTCTTCGTAACATCCCAACCACATTACGATGAGATAGATAGCGTTCCTTACTCTCACTTAGTGCTGTGCCATTAGGTAAGCTCTGATGAGCATTGGCCAGCAGTTGGGTTTCATGTTCACTACGCTGCTCAAACTGCAACCAATCAACAGCATCTAAGCCTAAAAAGTCCAGGCCGCGATCTAAACGCACGTCAGAACCCTGCGCAATGTCGGTTTCTCTTAGCAGCTTTAACAATCTATCTTGGGTGTTGTCGTTCCCGCACCAAGCGTTGAAGTAATAACCATGAAGAATTTTGTCGGCTTCGCCATTGGCGTACATTTCTTTAATTTCGTTACAGGAGTGTTCACCAACTAGCGTATAACTCAGTGCCGAACGTAAATCACGCATAGTGATGTGTAATTGATTTCGTAAACTGGTCAGTTTGTAAATATACTTCAAGCGCTCGATGACTTTAGGGCCAGTCTGTGCGTCCTGAAAGGTGGCAATATTGTGTTTAACGTAGCATTTGTCTTTTAGCGCGCAATAATCACACCCTTGCCAAACTTTGGCCGACGTCATTTTGCCGATGATGCGCTCAAAAATGGACTCAGGTTGACTTTGCGTCGATGCCAGAACATCACGCATATTCAGGTTTACCACCGCCACGTCATTTTGCACTGAGCCATCTTTTAAACTTTGTTCAACTATCGCTTTCAGGGCAGAAAAGCTTTCTGAATGCTGGCTTAAAAAGTCGACTAGCCGACCTTCGTTAATGGCAATTAATCGGGTCTCGTGGTGCGGCCATGTATTCGAATCGTCACCTTGATAAACGCTAAAGAATTCGTCGAGAACCGCATCATTATCTTTACTGCCTTCGTCTTGGCTACCATCGTAGTTAGTCACGTATTTGTGGCCGTTAATTTCAAACCAACTGCCATTACCTTGTGGGTTTAAGTGAACGCGCGTACCTTGCGCCGCAACTTGAGATTCCAATTGCTGTAAAAAAGCAGTTTTACCATCACCGGCATTACCAGTAATTAACACTAAGCGCAGTTGCCCAGCCAGAATTGCCGGCGCAAGCTCAGTATCCAACGCGGTTTCTACATAAATTAACTTTGCGTAATCATCTAAGCCACGGGTGCCCGAATTTGAGTGCCGACTTTGGCTATACAGCGTCAGCATAAAATCATGAAACGCGGATTTACTTGGATTAGAGCCATCAGCGAGGGGCGGTAAATGAAATTGCGACGTACTTTCTTCCGGTAAAGTTTGCGCTTTTTTCAGTTGTTGAACTTTATTCAGAGCTTTGAGTAACTGCTCGGCTGATTCAAAACGATCAACCCGTTTAGGGGCGATCAGTTTTAGCAGTACCGCCGAAACGTCATCGGTTAAATTAAAGCTCTGGGTGAACTCACTGGGGTGACGTGCTAACTCATCCATAGGTGGACACTGCACGTTGGCCCACGGGTATTCGCCGGTCATCGCGCGATACAAGGTAATGCCCAAGGCATATAAGTCCCTGTCAACTAAATCAGAGGCTTGCGGTGTTTCGGTAATACTTAAATCTGGTGGTAAATACTTCCGTGAACCGCCCCCCAAGGTTAAATCTTCAGCATCTACCGATACATTAAAATCGATGATACGAACTTTACCGTCTTTCCAAATCAGGTTCTGTGGCTTGATGTCACAGTGGAAAATATTGTGCTCGTGTAAATGCTGTAAACCTTCCGCTACCTGCTTAGCCATGGTCCACACTTCGTGTGCCGTTAATGAGCGTTGCTGGATCAGCTCACTGACATCTAAGCCTTCAAGGTACTCAAAAACAATATAAGGCGGGCCTTGGTTAGGAAGTACGTCTGCATCGTACACCTTTACCACATAGGGGTGCTCTGGCAGTTTTACCAAAGTGCGGTATTCCTGCTTTAAACGCTCTAATACCGATTCTCTATCATTCAAAATCAGTTTCACCGCACGCGAAACATCACCAAAGGTATCCGTTACCTTATACACAATACCAAAACCGCCAGGTTTACCCAGCGGTTGCTGCACGACGTATTTATTAGTTAGCTGGTAGCCACTCGGTAAGCGCTTGTAATTGACTGAAGGCTCATGGGTATTTAACGATTTAACACTCAGTTGTTCGGGTTTATTAGCCTCAATAGTTTCTACTGCTGCTTTGGGTTGCCAGAGTGCATTAAATTGCGCCAGCGCATCTTCTGGGGTTGGCCGTTGCAGTGCATCTTTGTGACATAAGGTTTGCAGCCAATCATCAAACTCTACTGGTAGCTGTTTATATCGCTCACTCAACTTTGTACTGAGCAGACACGATTTCTCGATGGCTTGCGTGACCGAATCAAAGGCCGCATCACCACTAAACAGCTCAAAAATAACCAGACCTAAACTGTACATATCCGAGGCGCAGCTCGCTGCATGGTTATCAGCCCAGAGTTCGGGGGCTTTATAACGGTTTGAGATCCGCTGCTGTACTTCGTCGGCAATGGTGGTGGTGTTTTCACTCCCTATCCGAGCGTAGTCAAAATCAATCAGCCTTGGCTGGCCGTCGGCTCCCATCAAAATATGCTCAGGGGAGATATTGCGATGCACAACGCCATAGCGGCATAAGTGCGCTAACGCCAGCAACAGGTCATTAACGATGCGCTTTTTCTGATCTAATGTGAGCAGTGAACTTGCGTCTTTAAACTTTTTGCTAAGGATTTCGCCAGGAATATCATCGGTTAATAACAAATATTTATCTTGCGCTTCGGTAACAAAGAAGTCTTTTACACCAATAATGGCAGAATGCGAGGGCATTTTTGCAATGGCACGATACGCGTTTTCAATCAGGCGCTTTTGCTTGCTGCGTTCTTCATCTGGCAGGTAAGGGTCGGCTTTATAGGCTTTAGCCAGCACAGTGCCGCCTTTGCGTCCTGCAGTAATGTTAAATACACGGTATTCCGTAAAGTACTGGTTGTCAGACAAGGTTTCAGCCACTTCCCAGTTACCAAAACGTACACCATGGCTACGCTTTTTGGCCGATTTACCCAAGGCCTCTGCGATAATCTGAATGTACTTAGTCACATTGCGCTCAAAGCGCTCTGGAATACGGGCACAGTCGGTGAAAAAACGGGTGCTGTTTTTTAGT
The DNA here is from genome assembly GCF_007636505.1 of Shewanella sp. KCT. Classification (NCBI taxonomy): domain Bacteria; kingdom Pseudomonadati; phylum Pseudomonadota; class Gammaproteobacteria; order Alteromonadales; family Shewanellaceae; genus Shewanella; species Shewanella sp. KCT. Next base: position 156,597 of record NZ_LVDJ01000010.1, on the reverse strand, counting down.
GCCACTACATGGCCGCGCTCGCGATCTTCTGGGTCCTTGAACTCGCAATCATCTATGGTGAGCACCACCGCAGTATCCACATAGATGTTTTTTAAATCTCTATTTGCGCGATTTTGCTTACAAATGAGACCCGATAACGACTTCGCATTGCCGCGTAATTTCGGTAATGGCGAGCGATAGCTGTTGTGGGCGGTGTGCCACATGGTGCCGTCCACCTCTACTTTTCCGTGGATGCCCTTGGCATCCACTAAGTAAATAGCATGAGGCGCGACAACACAGATATCCACTTCAAACAGCTGGTTATACTGTTCAACTTCAAAGCTATGAATAATAAAGTAATCGTCTGGTAACTTTTCTTTTAACCAGGCGATGGCTTTACGCTCTTCATCGTTAACCACATCACCAATTGCAAATACCTGTGCCATAACCTCTCCTTAATGCTTTGGTGCTACAGCTTCTATCGCTTTTTCTAACAGGTTTACAGCATCTTTTTCTAATTCAATAGCATTATCTTGAAGCTTCCAAGCTTCTGTAACTGGTTTTGCTATCGCCTCCCTGATATTTTCAGATGGCCATGGGATAAAGATATCGCTTATATGAGATGGAGATAATTGTGGAATAGATGTACCAAAGGCATTTCGTACTATGGCCTTGTAGCCAATCGTTGATGTAAGTAGTGAATACAAATAGGCACTATCAATTTGATTTTTAGGTGCTATCCGCATTAGATGATTTGATACAACACTTCCATCCACCTTGTCACCAACCCTCACAACTTTACCGATAAGACCACCTAACTGCCCAGCATCTTGAACTAATAACCAGTCTTTTTTCACTATATAGTTTTCTATCTTGGGTGCTGATTTACTTAGAAACCCTCTTGGATTAGGCGTATTTAAAAACAGCTCACTACCCGAAAAGTATGGGTAACCATAAGCAGGGTCTTTTACATAGGGCCGCTTGAATATTCCTGGAGTGAATACATCAGCTATCTGTCCAATTTCCTTACTACCTCCAAAACCAGTCTTCAAATCATAAATTGCTTGGGTTGCCACAGGTGCATAATGAGTAGCATCAAGCCTTCTTAGAACTGAAGATTTAACTACAGTGGTTGAGAAATTTGTTACATCTGCATTATATTTCGAAAACTGAATACCAAGTAAACTAGCTAAAATCTTATGTGAGCTAGAAATCAAGTCAGTAGATTTCGCTCTTGCTTCAGAAGCAGCCACAACTTTCTCATGGATGGCAATTTCGATTGATGACTCTAATTTAGGTACTGGCAAACTGCTTAAATGATGAGGTTCAATTGATTGAATAATTGAACCATATGTATTAGATACAACTAATGGAATTCCAAACTTACTATTCAAGTATGCAAATAAATATCCTGATTTTATTTTCATCTCATCAGGGATAACACGCATGACATGTTCTGAGCAAGCCATACCATCCATATCAGGTCTTGCGTAAGCCATCCTTCCAATTGTTCCAGATCTCGTAATTAGTGTCCAACCACTCTTAATAATAAAAGCAGGTGTTTTAATCACTTGTTCTCTTGAAATCAAGGGTAAATCTGAAATGTCTGATTTTAATATATCTGTACTACTAAGAAACGAAACACCAAATTCTTTTGAGTCAACCCAACGTCGTCCTTCTCGTCCAGCATGATATATCCCGGAATCCCCCCCAAGAGTACATTCATTAAGAGGGCGCATTTTACAAGTTAAACTCTCAAGAATGAGTTTCGCTTCAATAGCTCCTGACATGTAGGGCTTACAGTCTAGTCGATGGCCCTGCTCTCTAAACCATTTATTAGTAGCTTTTGTAATTCTCATACCCACTCCTGAGGATACCAAGCTTGAATCTGATGCAATAAGCCATTAAACGACTCATCAGCACAACCACGGAAAGACACCTCTCTGGCAATGCGCTTAAACAGCTGAGAGTGGGTCTTTTTCCGCCCCCAGTTTTGGCCTCTTACCGCATCAATCGCTGCTTTGGGATCGGCAGGTTTGAGCGCATCCGCACCCCAAAGGTTTTTAGCTTGCAGCCAAGCTCTTAAGGTGCCTGCGCCTCTATCTCTTGGGTAATCAAAAATATGTTCGATGCGGCTGGTATCCGCTTGCCACATTAATACTTCCAGCTCTGGGTTAATTGCCATGACAAAAAAGCGATCATCTGGCCAACCTGCGGAACGCATATTGGCTCTAATAGTTTCACAAAACTGCTGGTAATCCATTGTTTGTAAGTTGTCATTAAAAGCAAAGTCGACCATAACAACCGCGTAGTTATGGGTATCAACATAGCTTTTTAGCAGGTTGTGGCCATCTTGATAAACACCCGGATCTTTTCTTGGGTGTTTGATTAAATCTTGCTTGGTATCAAATTCAAATCTGGCGCATTGCAGTCGTGTATCAAACGCCGGGTTTTCGAAAAAGCCTTCTACGGTGGCTTGCATTTCACCGTCGGCTACTAAAAAAACAATATCTCTCATGATTATTCCAACACTCCGGCCGCAAATAGGGTTCCTAAATCTACTTCGCCCTTCCATGATTTTAGGCGGGGGTGTTCATGGCCTTTTAATACTTCTGTTGCGCCATCTTGGTTAAAGCGCATGGTGATGATTTGCTCTACTTCGGTATTGGCGAGCACCACAGGTGAGTGCGTTGATAGCCACAGTTGAGTATCAGAGGTGAGCTTTAACGCTTCTAACACCGCATCGATTGCCTTAGGGTGAATACCGTTTTCAGGCTCTTCCAAGGTGATGATCTTAGGTGCATTTTGCAAATACGGAATAATGGTCAACGCTAAGATATGCAGAGTGCCGTGCGACAAGCCGCTGGAAGGCACTACCATATCGTTGCTATAGGTTACTTCTAAGTAACAAAAGCTATCATCAATACGCTGCTTGGCTTCAATTTTGGCAATAGAGGGCAATGCCATTTGCACCAACTCTAGCCATTCGCTTAAGCCTTCGGGATCGCTCTGCTGCAAGGCATGTACCTGCCACGACAGACTGCTACCATCGGCTTTAAAGGCGTGCTTATCTCTTGGCGAAGCGGCCAATCGCATGGCTGGCCACTGTGGTTCGTAACAATGCGAGCCCTGGATAAGAAACTCTTGAAGCCATAGCGCTGCGGGGTATAAATCATGGTCAGCAGGTAGCGCGGCTAGGGCTAATTGGCTATCTCGTAGGCCAAATTCAAGGATGGATGATTTTCCAGCTTGATACTCTGCCTGGTATTTAACCTTGGTACCTAAGCTGCGCGATAACACCTTAAACCAAGGCGCACTGCGCCTAAAATCATCTACGCCAATAAGACCCATGCCATGTTCTGGGCGCAACTCATTATTTGGAAAAAGCGTTAAGTGCTCTTCTGTAACTTGAAATTTATCCTGGTTTATTCTGAACGATATTTCGTATCGCGCAGTATCAGGTCTTGATTCAATCTTCTGGAATTTTTTCAGCCAAGCATCGCTAGCGCCCCTTAACAACTCTTCAATAATTGAAGGAGGCAAGCGCACTTCCAGTGCCAAAATAAAGTACTCGCCTCGAAGCTGATGAACAACTTCTTTGGCTGCGTCTGCGCGAGCACGTTCTCTGCCATTGGTGGGTTTAAAGAACGCATCGTTTATATCCGACACATTCAGTAAATCACCAAACAAAGCTGGGATATCAAGTAACGTTGTTTTACCTGAACCATTAGAGCCTGCAAATACATGCTGCTGCTCTAAGGCGAGGTCCAGCGTATTAAAGCAGCGGTATTTGTAGGCCTCTATTCTTGAGATCATACCGATGGCTCCGGATTGTTAGCGCGAAACTCTTTCCAGGCTTTAGCAATTTTTGGCAGGTCGTCATCTAAAATTTTGCTACGACGCTTCAGCTTACGCACCACGTTCTGGCCGTTGATGCGAATACGCTCTTCAACTTCTTCTTCGATAACTTTCTCTTCGCCGTCTGGGTGTCGCTCATACAGCGTATTACCACGACGATCAAAACCTACCTTTTCTGCAACAGCCATAAATACCGGATATTCGGGCTCTCCACCGATGGCAATAGCATCTTTTTCAGTATCAGTTTTCTTTTTCAAGAACAGCAGGCTAGTTAAGATGTTTACGTTAGCTTCAACGATAAATGACTCAACCGGTAAGTCGACGCAACCAAGCACCCAGCACTCTTGCATTAACCACCAGCGAATATACTCGTCACCTGGGTTACCTAGAATGCCGTCGGGTAACACGATACCCATACGTCCGCCTTGCTTAAGCCATTGCACGCAACGCTCAATAAACAAAATTTCGGGCGAAACTGCATCTTTACGGCGCTCTGTTTTTCTAAAGCCGCCGTTTTCAGTGCGCTCCCACACATAGGCAAGGTCGTATTGCTCTAGAATCTGCTTGTCGGTAACTGGGATATCGGAACCAAACGGTGGGTTAGTTAAGATCACATCAACACTGCCGTCTTTACCGCTGGAATCGCCAACAGGAATCGTTTTCTTGGCGGGGTCTACGCCCTTTAAATGTCCGTGTGGGTATTCCAATGAGTTCATGTGGTAGATGTTAGCCATGGCATTACTTGCCATCACCACGTTCATTTGCGATGCACGGCACAGGAAGGGGTCAAAGTCACAACCAAACAGATTGTTTTCGGCAAACTCTTTAATTTGTTGCTGAATAGAAATGAATTCTTCGGTGGTTTCAGCTGCCAGGCTAATAGCTTCTTTTTCTCTTAGCTGCTTGTTGATGAAGCTCAGGGTCTGCTCTAGGAAACCACCTGTACCGCATGATGGGTCCAGCACTTTTTCATGTGGTTGCGGTGCCATCATTTCGACAATAAGCTTGATTGCACCGCGAGGTGTAAAGTACTGACCACGGTCACCACGTAGGTTATCACCCACCACTTCTTGATAGGCTGCACCTTTGGCGTCCATTTCAGTACGGGTAAAGTCGTACTTAGCAAGTTCAGAAACCATGAATGCCAAAGCCCGATCTGACAAAGTGATATCTTCGTTGCCAGCAAAAATTTCTGGATAGGCTTTTTTTACCTTTTCAAATAGGGGGTTAATGCGTGCTCTGATTCTCTTACGACCTTCGTCGTCAAACTGCTCAGTTGGTGATGCCCAAAACTCACGGTCTCGATTGCCGATGCGCTCATCATACATTTTAGAGAATATAAGGTATAAGAACTGCCAGAATGCCGCATCTTTAGGCATACCTTCGTTACCGTGAATAAAATTATGACAACGACGGAATGCAGTAAGTAGCATCTCACGGTCAGCGGTTCTTAGCTGTGCGTTTGATGCAACGTCTCGACTCCCCAAAGTCTCATCTGCTAATGGCCAATCGCCAACTGCGTTGAACTTGGTATCGAATCGCGACTCTTCTTTTTCAACAAAGAAAAATTCGATGCCGTTGGTCCATAAACCCCACTGGCACTTTTCTAGCAGGTACTTATCACCAACCTGTTCACGCATCATATCCTCCATCAAGTGAAGGTCTTTATGCGCTTGATCGTGATCACGCATTTTTACTGCGGATTTTTTGCCTTTTTTCGGCTCTTTATCACAGATAACAATGCGGCGGATATTTTCAGGAATATGCTCAGAACCATGCTCGAAAATGGCGATATCAATTTTCTTCTGCTTACCATCAATCTTAACTTTTACATCAAGCTCCATATCTTCAGCGCTGATGCCGTATTCATGGAACAAGGCGCGTAAGGTTTTTTGACGAACCAATTCTTTAGGTGTTTCTTTGATAGGATTATTCGTTAGGTAATCCAGCATCATGCCATCTTCGATGGCGAGTACTTCTTGTCCACTTGTATCGTTGGTCGTTGTCATTATCTTCTCGGTATCTGTGCTTATAAACCAGCTTCTAACGCTAGCTCATCTAAGTCTTCAATGGTCAAACTTTGCTGCGCGTTTCTGTCTTGCTCACGCAGTATTAAGCGGTCTTTAATCTCTAACGCCAGCTTCTCACAACGCTTATCTATAAAGGTTGAGTAGTCATTCTCCCATATCCCCCAACCATCAAGCTCTATCAGATGAGTCTGCATATGCTTTTCAATATCTTCATTCTGATTTGAGAATCTAGACATATAGTCAGAGGGTGCCTTAGCTCCTATCTCTCTCTTGTTTAGGAAGTCATCCACAATGGTGATGTTGGCGATATGGTTACTGTAACTGTCATCAAGCCCCTGCTTCCTAAGAAACGCCCTAGGGAAGTAGTGGTGGTAATTTCGGCTGTTTGCTCGCTTTAGCCAATCATTACTGATGTGAACGATAGAGCCATCAATGAAGGAAACAGGCCTTTGGTAAGCCATTATACACAACAAGGCCTTTATGTAGCTGCGGCCCGCGTTGAACCAACCATTTTCACGAATAAATTTGGCTGTAGTATCTATAGCCCAATCATAGTTTGGCTGTTCTTCAATCAATATCTGATCAACTCGCTTTACATCTTGCGCCAGCTTACTTTCAACTGAACTTGAGTATCTTCCACTCAAGCTAACTCTCCAGAAAAAGTCTTCCAGCAATTTTTGCTTGTGTTGGAGAGGTTTATCTCTATGGTGATAAAAGAAATATGCAAAAGGAGCCAACAAGGAGTTGTAGGGAAGCAACCTAGACACAGGGATCCGATAGTACCCTCGGAAATAGTCAACCGCCGCTTCAATCGCTTCAACAGCTTTTGGCCACTCTTCGATGAAACGTTCTTTTTCTAGCCTGAGAATGTTTTGGCGCTTGCATTCTTTACTGATGATTAGGGAGATAGTCTGTAAGACGGTGGCGTCTGAAACAGTGTCATACCCTACGTCTCGCAACCTTTCTAAAAGGGACTCAAAGCGCTCTGAAAGATCAAACTTTGTTTTTGCATCAAATGTCTTCGCCACCATAATCTCGAAGAGTGTAAGCGGCTTCCCACCAACATTGATTCGCGTAAAGATCTCTGTCGCGACATCAAGAGGAGCTTCTTTGACTTCAATCAGAGAAAAATTATAGCTTTGAATGGTTTGCTTATACTCTTCAAGCTTTTGGTGATATGAAGGGTCATATTGAGCTAGCACCGTAAAACCTGCATTAATCAGGTCTGTGAGACTGATAAACTCTCCTTCAGCTAGCTCTGAAGTATCCGTTACGACAATCTGATCATGTTCATCTGCATTCAGGTCGACGTATATTTTGCTGAAATCATCATGCTTGTTACCGCGCTCGATCGTCACTCCCTTCAATGCACAAAAGAGACTTGTCATTCGTTGCTGGCCATCAAGAACGTACTCAGCAAAATCTCCCTTCGGCACAGGAGGCAATTCAACACCGCCTAAGTCCTTCACCACTCTGAGCTGCTCTTTCGTTTTCCAGGTAATGAAAGTTCCGATCGGGTAACCCTTGAGAATGCTATCAATGAGCCCTGCGGCACGTTCCTTTGACCATACGTAATCACGTTGGAACTGTGGGATTTTTATCAGGCCTTTTTCTATGTCAGCTAAAAGCGCTTTGTAAGGAATGTTCTTCGGTTCTGGTAAATGCATCATCCTTCCTTCTGCTCTTTAATCCACTTTTCAAGATCTTCACTCTTAAATCGCCACGAACCGCCAACTTTAAAGCCTGGTAGCTTGCCTTCGCTAGCCAATCTGTACGCGGTTTTCTCTGCCAGTTTTAAGTAAGCGGCAACTTCTTTAATGGTTAGGATTTGATCAGTCATTTCAATCTAAATGCTCGGCATATTCCTTTTATCATTAAATGAGAGAATACGGGAAAATTGAGGAGCCATCAATGACTCAATACAAAGTATATTTTTTACAAGTCAACAACTTAAATATACATATACAAGCAAAGGGAACTTAACTAAAAACTTTATAAATCATAACAGCAGTCGCCACCATTCAAGCACCAATATAGAGAAGCTAAACCATCCTCATATCCGTTATGCAGCTTCTTTATCCCAAATCTCGCTCTTCTATCCTTTCTAAAATCCAATCTTGCACTTCGCTTTCAACCCAAGCAACAGCCCTTGCACCAAGGCTTACTGGTTTTGGAAAGGTCTCATCTGCGATGTAGTTATAAATAGTTGAACGCCCTAAGCCTGTAGATGCCATAACGTCTTTTAGTTTGATGAGCTTCATGATGAGTTCCTTTGTAATTGTCTCATCAGATAAGCGGTGACAGTAATTTTTAACTGTCTGCAGCCTAAGTCCGTTCACTCCTTTACTTCCACCAATCCCCCGCCTTTCGAAAAATTTTCAGATATATATCACCCCAGTGCATATACCGATTTAGCAACCTTAGGAGGCACTATGCACAGAGTGATCACCCTACCCAGCAACAGCTGGTCACAAACTTCATCGCAAATCCTCGAGACTGCAGCAGGCATAGTGGCTGAGCGTTTCGTTCGTGGCGACGCCTTTTGTAATCCCGATGCTACCCGCGACTTTCTTCGCTTCAAGCTCCACCAGCACCAACGTGAAGTATTTGGCGTGATGATGCTGGACAGCCAGCACCGCCTAATTGAATTCAATGAAATGTTTTTCGGCACAATTGATGCCACCAGCGTCTATCCAAGAGAGGTCGTTAAGGCGGCACTACTATGTAATGCCGCGGCGGTGATCTTGGCCCATAACCATCCTTCAGGCTGTGCCGAGCCATCAGCGGCTGACAGGCGAATCACAGAGCGATTAGTTGCCGCGCTTAACACCATTGATGTCCGCGTGCTGGACCACATTGTCGTCGGCGATCAGTGTGTGTCATTCGCGGAGCGCGGTTGGCTCTAATGTTTTCCTTCGAACAAAACTCATCACGGCATAAAAGGCTGCTCTCCTAGCAGCCAGTTTATTTTGGAGAACTTCATGATTGAATTTACTGACAGCTTTTCTCAGGCCTCGGTCGCAGAGGCCTGCACAGCGTTTCCCGAACTACTCAAACGCCTTAGCCTGGAATTAACCCTGCCCACTTTCGAGCGACCTTTAGATGATAATGGTCACGTCATAGGCCCGGCAGCTATCGAGCCACCTAAAGCACTACGCAAAACGGTACTCTATGTGTGTCAGCGCGATATGCTCGGCCACCTTCCTAAGGAGATCGGTTTTTGCCGCTACCAAAGACAATGCGATAAATACGGTGTTCCAGAAGGAGACTGGCAAAAAATCTTAAATGGCAGCTACTACAACCATGGTGACAATGACCGGCCACAATGGCTAAGTCACACCTAAGCCCCCTATTCTTTCGCAAAAACCATCCCCCAACGCATATACCTATCCACGCTCGCAACGGCCACCGTTCGCGAGCTATTACTTTTGGAGTCACTATGAATATCCAACGCGAATCCACTATCCAACTGCCAGAGCCCTTCTATGAGTTATTGGAGAAGCAACTGGCAGCCATCAACATCCCAGAATTTAATATCGTCACCTTTAACTATCGCGATCCCAACTACAGTGCTGATACCGGCGGTTACCATCCGGTGGAGATCAACCTCTATCGTAGCGGTGAGCACTGGCACCTCAACTACTTCACCGACTTTGCCTATTGCGGTGGTCCCTTCCCTGAACTTGAGAAAGAGATGGATATACAGTTTCGGCAGAAGGAGGTTTACAACAGCTTATTTGGACGCTGTTACCTGGAACACGCCGATAATCCAGTGCGGCTAGTACTGAATAACTTCTGCAGTTACGTCCAGATGGGGATTTACAAGGTAGAGATCAGTGTTGACTGAACTGGTTCTCAAAAAGGTATTGTGGGAACTAGCAAACCCAGGCCCGATAGGGGTTGGCAAGAGGCTGGTTCCCATATTCATCAAATAGCCAATTGAGGGAACTTCACCATGAAAGAAGTCGAGGCGGTGAAAAGCCGCGATACCATAAAGCTTATCAGTTATCTGCTTGAGCGTCACTTTGGTCAGCAGATGGCCGATGTCTGGAATATCGGCCTTAACCTGGCGCTAAGGATCTCCGATCTACTGGCGATTAAGTTTAGCGATATCCAAGGTGACCGCTTAACCATCATCGAGCAGAAAACCGGTAAAACAGCCTGTATCAAACTTAACGACAAGACCAAGGCGTTAATTGACGCAATTCAAGCGCGTCACCCCAACCACATCTATCTGTTTCAGTCTTACCGCAGTCAACAGATGCAGCATGCAGCTCCTAGGCCGCTCAGTCGCCGCGCGGTGACTAAAGCCTTTGCCTTCGTCGGTGAAGACATCAAGGTCGCGTTAGGGACCCACTCGATGCGTAAGACCCGTGGTTATCACCTGTATCAGTCCTGTAAGGATATTGGCCGGGTGATGCGCATGCTTAGACACGGGTCTGAGGCCGTCACCCTGCGCTACATCGGTATTACACAGCAGCAAATCGATAATGACTTTGTTGAGCTAGAAATCTAACCCTGCCACTAATTCCTCACTTGAGAGCAGTTGCCTTATTGGGCACAGCTCTCTTTTTAATTGGAGTTCACTATGAAGAAATTTATAGCCGGAGATCATCTGGTCACCAATATCGATCCGTTAGGTCTTACACAGCATCACGGACTTTGTGTCGGCCATAATCAGGTTATCCATCAGCGTAAAGACGGCGTGGTTGAACTGGTTACCTTGGCTGAGTTTGCTGAAGGCGCCAAGATCAGACGCAGAGCGATTGCATATGATAAAGATGGTGCTGTTGAGCGAGCAAGAAGCTTACTCGGTTATCAGCCCTATCACCTACTCAACAGCAACTGTGAGCATTTTGTTAATTGGTGTATTGATGAAAATTACCGTTCAGACCAAATCAGCGACAGTACGCAACTGACGATGCAGGTATTCGCTAGGACTGGATTACTTGGACTCAGTGCTAAACGAATCGCGCAAGGCAGCACCGCAAACATCGTCCTCGCCTCTACCGCTGCCAAAATGATCGGTGAACGTATTGGTCTACCACATTCAGTAAATACCGTTTTGGGGACTCCTGGTAATATGGTCACAAAGCCCATCGAGACCTTGATTCATGGGACCAGTGATACTCTATCGATGTCCGCCGCACATATTCGAGATGGGAAATACGGTAAAGCAGCAGGCTCGCTGGTAACCGGGGCTGCAGTAACCGCAGTTGAAACGACCGTGGTCACGCCGATTAAGGTGGTAGGTGATGGAATTGTTGCTGTGGCCGATATTGGCAAAGACCTTTGGCTGTGGTTTAAATACTAGCGATAAAGAAGTCGAGATATAGGGCATACTGGGTCCCATCCCCAGTATGCATCGCTAAACTCATTTCGATTTGCCAATGCAATCAGGCAGGTTTTGGTGGAATTCGGCTACAGCCATAATGACGAACTCTGGAGCCATAATACTTCGTGTCGACTTTAGCGAAATAGCTTAAGCGATATAGTAACTTCTCAAATTGCTGCTCTGCCCCCTCTTCATTGCGATTTAGTCGATAACGCCCATTAAGCGGGAAATGTATAGTTCCATGAACATCATCTACATCAAGACTTTCCTGCCAATAACACAGCTTTTGCAGCGCACTCGCCCATGCTTTATGAATGCGGTTATACAGGTTGTTACGTCCCAATTCAAAGCTACCTAATGAACTGTAGGCATTACCATTTAAAAAGAGGCAGACATGAAAGTGAACCTTACCATCTTGCCCCTGTTCACGAACCCAAATATAAAATACATCACTTTTATGAACAACGCTTTGAGCCTCCTTTCTTTTCGATAAATAGTCGGCTTCAATTTGAGCCTTTAATGATTCGATAAACCGAGTCATCACCGAATTATCAGACACCGATATTCCATCAAACAATCTTAAATCAACTCTAACAGCAAACACTTTTGGATATAGACTACTAACATGATCGACCAGATCAAAGTTGCTTTGCAGATAACTCTGGTAGGACCCATTTATGAACCGCATTATATTTACACCGTTAAACAAGTCAGAATAAACAACAGACAAACCATTGGAACTAAACGCACTCATAGACATCCCCTTCCCCCTTGATACAACCTTGACCACATAACGAATAAAGTTAAACACCAAACACAAAACATAGCCAAGCGTTAATTACAAAATCAAGAACAATAAGACCAACAAGACCAACAAGACCAACAAGACCAATAATGCCAGCCAACCAATTAACTTGATTAACAATATTAACTTGATTAACACCAATACTAATAATACTAATAATATTAATACTAACAATACTAATAATATTACTAACCTAAACCCAAATATTAACTCACACTCCAAAAAACCAAAGCAAAACCAAGAAATCAATAATTAAACCACAAAAAAATAACTCTTAAGTTAACTCACACTATAAAGTTAAAACCTCCATCAACTTCAAACTTCAAACTTCAAACTTCAAACTTCAAACTTCAAACTTCAAACTTCAAACTTCAAACTTCAAACTCCAGCCTAAAGCAATCGTATGGAAACTGAGGCAGTAAATCTATCACCTTAGCATTCTTAAATGGAAACTCAACCATGCCAAAAGAAGACAACAGAATAAGAAAAGCTCGTTCAAATTTATCCTTTTTCCTAATACAGTTAGGGCCATATTGTAAAATATAATTTCTCTTTATATATCGACGCCCTGAATTAATGTAGTTTTGCAACCATATTCTAAGCTGTTCAGCATTTAGCTCGTCTTCTGATGGTCCACAAAAAAGATGCATAAAATGCCAGGAGAAATAACTCACTAGCTCAGCAGCGAGGCAAAGCGAGTCCTTTGAGATTTCAGAATCTAATGGATGCTCAAAAAAGTGGGTGAGCGCTGCGAGCCTAGCGACGTTCTCAGGTATCTTTGATGCATGATCGCGAGCCATCTCATAAATGCCGCCACAAGCCATTTTTCGCTCTACGTCATTGCAGATACCAATCCAGCACTCCTTCGCTTCCGCAGAAAAGCGTACAGTAGTTCTAGCTTGCAGATCTGACATCTCACTCACGTTAGTTAACAGTGAGGCAATCTTCTGATTAAATTCCTTAATTGAATTTCTTTGATGAACGACACCACAGATTTCACGGCTGCCACAGGTCGAAAAAGGCGCGCAAACGAAAAACCTTGCTAAAAAGCCAGTCCCACGCGGATCATCCCTCGAACCTTTAAGGAAGCGCTGAACAACACATAGCTGTGACATAATGTGAACAGATAAACGCACGTTCCTGAGCGTAAAGGAATCTGAAGACTTACGATCGATGCTTATATCATCACCGCTCCACAATGAATTAATATATGAAGTGTTGGCCATCGCACGACTATTCAGCACCACGGCGCCCTCACTAGTCGTTAAATACGCGTTTGCAGAACTGCGACTCAGCCCATCCAAGAGCGCCTCAATAGTACAATCCTCATAGGTAAACTTTGGTGATACGGGTTTCGTTGGTTTGCATAACTCACACTCGGCTAGGGCCTGCATGAATTCAGGCAGCTTTTCTTCGCTCAATTTCTTTGCGCCTTTTTTTATGTTCCTTTTACGCTCCTTATAAGCTTCAAGTTCAACTTCATACTTTATCAACGCTTGCTGAAACTGTTGTTCTCTGTTTTTTTGATGCTCCTTCATACCCTCCGTAAATAAATTTTGTACAGTCGATTTACGTTCACCAGATTCGGCTATCGTCAACGCCATCAAAGATACTGGACAATTTTGTCCAACAGGCGTTTCAACATCAATTAGCCCCTGTAGCGCAGTGGCAATAGCACTAAGCGCTGTAAGTAAAATCATACCATCTGGGGCTTTGGTGATCTGCCTAGACTCATCAATGGCCCTAGCGAGTAAAGAGCTACTTGGAAGATTAGGAAGTCTACCATCCGACATTGGAAATTGACTCCGTAGTGCTGTCGGAATCGGTATTGTGCTTGTATATCGTTTAAACATAGTTTCATTTCCCAGGTTAAAGTCATTGATTAGTTGGGGTTGATGCTGTCACTGCTCGAATTGATTTCAACCAGGACTCGACCTCCCCTTGGTACCAACCAACAGCCCTAGCCCCAAGGGGAACCTTTTGGGGAAATGACGGATCGAACCTAGGTGAATCAGGATTTAGTTTTTCGTAAATACTGGAACGCGACAGACCGGTTAACTCAATTAGAGTCTTAAGCCTGATGATGGAAAAGTTGGTGTTAATGCTGGTCATAAATCGCCTCTCTTAGCTGAGTTGTTGAAGGCGAAGTTACGGGATATCTAGGCAGAGGACCAGGGAGCAAAATGTCCATATTTGCTCCAGATGATGAGAGAAAATTGATTAAAACATATATTTTTCAGCAGGTTGATTGCTCCGGATGATTTCTTTATTTTTCTTTTATGAACATCAAAGCATGGTCAAGTTTTTCAAATGAAAACCCTGCACCACAAAGAAAATCTCTGCCAGACAGCTTCTTTCTTTTCTCACATTTAGTAGATGCATGATCAATCCTCAATGCTTCCACTAAATATGGAAATTGGCAATCAGGAGCTAAATCATTTGGTATCTCGCTATATTTGTATTGTTCGCAAGATTCACTCTTACCTTTCATAGCGTTATGATGTGGCTTAGATACTAAAAAAAATGCAGCTGACTCAGCTTTGGAATTACTAAATCCGAGTTCTTTTTCTATGATTCCTTTCAACTCTTTAGTTTTAATACATTTTGTAAAATTATCACCAAATATTCGATTACCTATTAGCGCTAAATTGTCAACATCAGTAAGTCCTCTTAACTCTGGAGGAATAAAGTAAGGGCTTTCGAAAGGGATTTTGTCAAGTTCTTCTACAATCAAGCTTTTAACATCCTCGAAATAAACAAAAACCGAATCACGACCAACTTCTATACTTGACAAAAAATCTAGCACTGATGTGTCATTCAGAATAACACCCGCTGATTTTTCCACTAAAAAAAATTCACAGACAGACATAAAGAACAAAATAGAAATATGAACAGCCTTATTCTCCTCATAGAGCCCACACTTCCTCTTATCACGATCAATACTACCCTCAAATAACGACCTTGCTTTAGCACTACTCAATTTAAAAAGGGAACCACCGTCATCAGACATTATTATCGACTCAAAATCCTTAACAATAAAAACATCATCTATGATAAGATTGTCGACCACAACATTACTTTTAATCTCAATATAAAAAACATGTTCTAACTTAAGAGTTTTAAAAACACTAAGAGACTTATCAACTTCAGGATCTCTAATTCCTTCTGCGAAAAATCTACATCTTCCATATCCTCGTTCAATTAACTTATTAGGTGCTTTCAGAGCACACCAAACCTGTCGATTTGGTGGGACTTTTACTAGAATTGATTTATCTCCACGATGTAGATAATGAAGAACTTCCTCTTGTGAGCATTTGAATTGTAAATCTGATAGTTTTTGAATTTTTCGCATATGAGAAACCCTTTTAATGTCGATTTATTAGCTATTCCTGCTACAAGTAGCAGGAATAGCAATGCTCACACATTCATTTTTCTAACGCACTAACCAGAACCTCATCAGGAAAGCCTAATATACTAATACTGG
Organism: Shewanella sp. KCT; assembly: GCF_007636505.1. Classification (NCBI taxonomy): domain Bacteria; kingdom Pseudomonadati; phylum Pseudomonadota; class Gammaproteobacteria; order Alteromonadales; family Shewanellaceae; genus Shewanella; species Shewanella sp. KCT. The sequence goes on along the minus strand of NZ_LVDJ01000010.1, from coordinate 141,106 downwards.
CATCATCTCCAATTATTAATTCCACTTGATTGACCATTTTCTGAGGTTCAAACTCTCGGGAGCCCTTGGGATATATAATTTTCTGATTGTCTGATCCTATCCACTGTTGCAGAGTATTTCGCCGTTGCACTTCGTAACGTCCTACAGCAAGCATATCGCACAATTCAAAGAGTCTGTCGACATACTGTAAGTCTTCTAATTCATTCTCTTCGAAGCCAGTAAAAACAAAAGTTGTAAGGTCGCTAGTCGCTCGAATTTTACTAAGTAGCCAAAGCAGGTTGTCTGCTTGCTCTAAAGGCTCTCCCCCTAAAAATGAAACACCGCTAATTTCAGGTTCAGCTAATATCAGTTCAAGCAATTCTTCACGATGTATTAGCGTATGTCGCTTAACTGACCACATCTGTTTATTCCAACACCCTTTACAAGCAAGTGAACAACCTTGGAACCAAATTACAAACCTTGTCCCTGGACCATAAATTTTACTTCCAGATTCTATATGGGCGATGTTGAAATATTCACCGTGCTCTAGAGCCATATCAAACCATCCGGGTGAGTACCAATTGGATCTGGCCTTTACTATTAAGCCCCTCTTTTACGGCATACCCCTGAGCTCGAGCTTTGGCAATAGCCTGCTGACGAATACTTTCTACTCTTTGTTTTCGCTCTTCTTCCAAACGAATACGCTTTTCCTCAGCTTGAGCGTCAAGATATTGTTGATAAGCAATATTGTACTCGTTGCCCACATTAGCAAGAAAACGAGCAACCGCAGTATAACGTCGGTCGCCAAATCGACTGCCAGAATTGACAATATACTCATCTGAATCATGCATCAGAATCCATCGGTTCTGTTCAAAACGAAATAATTGGCGGCCATTATAGTCTCGGCGATTCGTCAGAATATCTCCAATCTGAAGTTGGTTGCGCTGGCGCCCCCCCATCAGCTCTGAAGTTACTAATTCGGGTTCAGCGCCTACTTTTGTAAGCGCAGTAACAAGCACATCCTCCAAGACAAACGGTGTGGTCGTTTTCATAACTACACTCATCAGGAACGTCCTTTTAAAGATTGAATCTGAGATGTTTTACCGACGAGTTGCTGGTTGTATTCATCTGTTTTTTTAACGCTGCACACTAGGCCTTCTAAGTCCATTAGCTTATCTAACGCTTCCAAACAACTCTCGCCTTTAAAGCCACTTGTTTTCGCTGTGATAGCACTGTCTTCATCTATCGTTAACACAATTTTCTGTTCAGGCATGTACAATCCTTCTATCGCAAACGAGTTGAGCATTTAGTCGCTCAGCATCAATTAGAGCTTGCTGTAAGTGATCGGTGTCAAACAGCACTAAAAAGCGATTCTCCCCATCCCAACGTAATTCAGTCATATCCGCAGGCAACTCTTCATCTGGCCAGCTAAATTCATTTTTAATGATCCTACGATTACATGTTATTCCTAACTGCTTCGCGAACGCATCCTCTGCTTTTATTGGTTGAAACTTAAATGAAGCTCCATGTTCATCAATAGCGCTTTGTACCTGTTGATACTCCCTTTGACTTCGCTCAACGGCATCTTTTACATCCTGAATGTCACGCTCTAATTTTTTCAATCCTTCATGGTAGTCCGCTAACACTCGATCAAAATCACGGTAATGTTTCTTCCAGATTTTCTCTTTAAATGAGGCCTTCCATTTGGATGCATCTTCAGAACTCATTGCTTCTATGGCTTGCTTTTTAGCCTGGTAAAACTGTTGAGCTGCTAATTGCTCTATTGACTGACGTTCATCTATATCTTCCGGCATCGATGACGGCATAAAGTCAGTTAGAGCAATTTTTTCCAACTCGATGGATTCGAGCTGTTGGTGATTTAGTTGTTGAGCGATTTGGGACCACGCGATTTGGAAACCATTGCGGATGTTTAAAGCAGACTCTGCTTTATTTAACTCTAGGTCTGAAAGCGTAGTTTTCCTCTGTTTAACTGCTTTTAACTTGTCATCCAAGCTCATTTTCAATTCAGCCGATTTTTGCTCCCAAGCTTGATTTTGATTTGCTTCATCAATCTTTTGTTGAGTATCTTCACCACGCTGAATAATACGATTTTGAAGCTCGATCAAATGATCGCGATGTAACTCCCTTTCGGCTGGACTTGCTTTGATCACAGACCAATTTTTCAACGCTGATATTTCCTGATTCAAAGATTTCATCGACTGACCTTGACCTAGGAGAAAACCTTTAATGAAACCTCGCAACGTATCGGCAATACCAGCTTGTTTCTGATCAATTTTCTGCTGTAAGGATACCAATGTATCCAACTGTACTAGCCATTCACTTTCAGACTCATCCCACTTTGTGTAGAGCTCATCACGTAGCGCATCATCGGGACAAAATGGAGGAAAGATGTTTACGCTGTAATCAATATACTGAGCCAATAACTCCCGCTGCAACTGCGTCAATGATGACGCCAATTTCTCAGCATCATCCTTTAGAAAGCTTTCTATGCTCTGAGCATGAATATCAGGAAGTGAAATGTTACGAACTTGTTCGACGGTACAAATAAGTTCTACCTGATCAGCAAATTTTAGTCGTTGTTGAGCAGGTAACTTTTGCATTTCAATTGCCGGAAGAAATTGCCAGGCCGCCAATTTAACAGCACGATTATATGCTTCTATTAATCTTAAACTTTGTGAGTAAGACAACTTCAAGCACCAGTTAACACTGGCTAAATCGGTAGTATCAGGTAATAACCAGCAATGCTCGTTAGAAAAGAGTAGCGAGGGAATATAGCGGTCGCTTAACGTAACTCCTTCTCTAGCCTTATCTCTAATCAAGTTAGAGTTTGAATTTAACAGTATTCGAGACTCTACAGCTTGAACCACGAAGTCATTGTTACTTATAGCGCTAATCGTCGGCAGTGTATCACTCAGCCCATCGAGTAATTTGCCATGAAGCTGATACGAATGATTGGTGATTATGCTTCCATCGGGGTTCGCTACACTGCTCTGGCGATTGTTCTGCTTTAAATATTCCGCACTTGTCTCTTCCCAAAACAACTTACAGAAACTACGGAAGCTATCATCAATTTGCTGAGATTCTAAACCAATTGCCCATCCCTCATTCTGAGAGCTTAAAACCGGCGCAATTGAGGTTAACAATAAACCGTGAGCCTTTGTTGTAGCATGATCTCGGATCAACAATACACCCTGTTGAGCAACTCCGCATCTAATTAGGCAACGACCAGACAGCGCCTCAATGGTTAATTGATTTTTTTGCTCATTTCCTAACAACAAATAAATACGCAGCCCTTTATCAGCTTGCTTCCTTAGTGCATCAATTACCTTTGAATCTTTTAGTTGGTCGCATGCAAGAAGCAATGTCTGACGAGCATCGTCGACAATCTGAGCCAGTTGTTGCGAATCAACTAGTGACAATGCATCACTAAAGTCAGCATCGGAGTCTTGTTGAAAAAACACATCAGCCAAGCATTCTTGTTGATAGCTAATTCGAAATTCTTCTTGGCGGGGAACAATCCTTGTCATTAACATTCCTCCATCGAGCAAAGAGCGTTCACTCTATCTCGTAAATATTTTGGCAGTTCTTGGCTCTCTTTAGGGATAAAGGTTGGAGAACCATCGATGACATATCCGCCTTCAGATTCACGAATACAATCCAGTCCTGATGTACATTCCCAGCACCAGACGCGCCCCATATTTATCAAAACCAAATAACGACCATGATTATCGCTATTCTTTTCAAAAAATTCACGTGCCCAATTTTCCGGTAACCGACTAATTTTTCCTTCTTTAGGGGAAAGCGTAAGTAGAAGTCCATCGGTGTCAGGTAAGCAATCAGCGATTGCTGACAAATTCCGATAATGCCGTGATGTATGAACGTAGCGATCAGAATAAATGGCATGATCAATTTCAGCATTACCAACCAATTGTCTAATTAACCCTTTCAATTCCAAAGGTTCGCCATTCATAAAACTGATAGGCATGCGAAGTTTTGTACTTTTACTCGGTGTCAAATCAGCCATCGCTGAAATATGCCAGTACGCTTCAGGAGTTGCTTCTTTAGATAGCGAATTCAGCAAATCACGTTGTTCTTTAAGTGGTAGTTCGAATTCATTCAATGCGGGGTGATCCAACCACGCAGATTGGCGCTTTCGAGCCTCAGTCGATGAACAATAAGACTTTCCATAGTAATCTTGAACCCAGAACTGATGCCAATCATTAGCATCAGTTTGAGTTAGAGGCTGAATAGGAATCCGCACTGCTTGTAACGACTGAAATGTACCACATTCAGCTTCAAGTGAAGCTTGGCTATAACTGCCAATTTGAAAATTTTGTACCGCTGAGGGGTAGCGTTCAACCATTGCCAACGGGACGGCTAAACGACCATCATTTTCTTGCCAATGGCCATTAAATTTTTGGGCGATGCTATTCATTATTACGCTTAATTTGCTGCCATAACCGTCAATCGACAAGCGTATCTCTTCAGGACGAGAATAAGGATTGTTATGATTTCCGGGTTTGTTGTTAAACGAAAGCACATCTAATGAACCAGCCAGTTTAAGAACTGACTGTGAGAAACCAAGCTTCCACTCCAACTCAAGCTGTGAAGTTTTTTGAGCTACACCAATCACCTCGGGGTTTAAAGACACTAATGGCAACGTTTTGTTTTCAAGCTTAGATCTCCTGCTATCCGTTAATTGCTCTTCAAGCACCGCGAGATTAACAGACTCACTCACCGCGAATTCGGAATCGGAGGCATCTCTTCCTTTTTTCAAAATGTTAAAATTGGGTTCAGAGAAAGCAGTATCTCTCTGCATTAATACCGGTCGAGAGCCTAGAAGTGAATCATGGTCGGTGTACCAAACATGGTAAAGGCATCTCTCTTCAGATTCATACAGTCCTGAATCAAGTACAGCCTTCCCTTTCTTGGTAAGTCCCGAATCCCAAAGCTGCTCTTTCTTTAAATATGAACTTAAACGAGGGGAGATTGATACTGTTCCATCTTTTACGGTCGTTAGCAGCGAAACAAGGTCTGGACGCTCACGTAGAAAACATACTTTGGCAATGATTGGATAGCGTTTTAACTTTATAGAACGGCGTAGCGTTAGGAAGAACTGGCTACGTTGAGCTACATTTTCTGGTTTTATGTTTCCACCTTTGGGTGACTTTTCACCTTTTAGCGCAGAGATATTATTAGTCATTTTTTGAATTCCGTTTCTGCTCACCTTTCGATGATCGACTCCCTCGGTTTGAGTGAATCACCTGACAAGATGTTGCCAAATTTTTTAATTCATCAGTACGAGTTTTGGAACTGAAATATTCATAGTGGCCAACGATTACAAGTTGGTACCGAGCTCGAGTGATGGAAACATTAAGCCTGTTAGGTGAATCCATGAAGCCGTCGCGATTCGTATTAACCATCGACAACATCACCACATCTGCTTCCTGCCCCTGAAAGTAATCAACGGTAGCAAGTTTTATAGAGATACCCTTGTACTGAAATCTGGCATACCGGTCTTTGTTATCTGGTAGTTTTTTTAGCGCCTCTCTTAGGGCTTTTTCCTGCCCTTTATAAAAAGTCAGGATCGCAATATCAAAAGGTTCTCCTTTTCTATTTTTAGATTTACCACTGGCCCAATCACAAAAGGCCTTCAACTCCGTAATTAGGACCTGCACCTCTTCTTTTCTGCTATTACCTTGAGGAGCTTGGCCGGGTACATCTATCCACATATTCCGCGAAGAATATCGAGAGAAGTCCCACATTCGATCAGCTGTTGTCTTGCTTCCATCGGCTAAAACACCTTTCGGATAAAACTGCTGTCGAGGAAATTTGGATATATCCGGATGCATGCGATGTTGGTACGTTAACGTCGTATGGCGCCCCGCTTTTTCAATCGCTCCAAACCCTTGATTCAATGTAGTTGGCTCATCATTCTTGCGCTTAACTAACCCATCTCCAGACAAAGCCTCAAGAATCGAAGGGAAAGCAATATTCTTCAAAACATGGATACGACCATCAGCGTTTACACTCTTGGGAAAGAGCCTATTTAAAGTTTTTATATACCGATTGCGTAACCTGTCATTCGAGGAAAGTCGCAGCCAGTATTCTCGCTCTAATCGCCAACACACCTCTTCTGACCATTTAGTACTATCTAACCGATCCAGTAATTCCCTGTTTATATGCGCGGTTTCTTTGTATTCGTTGTTTTTTATCTTAAACGGTCGAGCATTAGTACCACTCACTCTATGAGCGGCGGCATGAGACGTACGCATCCAAGCAGGATGAAGGAGTACAGCATCTGCTGGTAGAAGATACTGAATCTCATTCACCACAACTTCATCCACAAAGCAAAGACCGCATGAATACATATGCCAAGGTGCCTGCTTCAGTGATTCAACATTAACCAGTTGTCTGTCATTTTGTTTTAGACGATCAGAAATTAACAAGATATTTTCTAATCCTTGAGCGTATTGCTTACTGACTCTGCGAGAATTAATTTCAGCTAACAATGCAGCTAACACGACATGCGATACTGGCAATAACATCGGTTGGGCATAAGTAGTATCATTGTGAATACCGCCTCGCAGTTCATCCAACAGCCAACAGGCTTGTTGCACAGCTCCAGATAAATATGTGCCATCGAAATTTTTTCGCGGAGGCTCAAGCATCAGATTATCGAGATTAGCTACGATTTGTTCCCTATCAGTAAATGGTGATAATTGGCGAATGTCGCCAACCAAAACCCATCTTTTAGCAAACCTAGCTGGTACCAAAAACTCTTGAAACGTCGTTTTACTACACTCATCAATGATCATCACATCAAACGGCGGATCACCGCGGTCTAACATGACATCTCGATCGTTAAATAAACTCAAAATTCCGATTGTTGTTCCACAAACGAGATTCGAGGAATCAACCATCAACTGTTTGCTTAATCTTTCACATCCACTTTGCCCTTGAAGTTCCTTAAGCAACTCATCAAACTGAAACTCCTCGACTCCGGTGGCTTTACCCTTATCTCCAATACGCAATGGAAAAATATGTTCTGAAAGAGTCGCATTTTCTTTTACACGCTCTAACACATTGTTAATTGCCGCATGCGTAGATGCAGATAACAACACGCGTTTACCTTGAATAACAAGTTGAATGATGAGTTCTAAAATGGTGGTCGTTTTTCCCGTCCCCGGAGGGCCATCTAAAATAGTGAAGTCTTTATTAGCCAATGCCTTAGCGACAAACTCCCGTTGGCGATCACAACCATCAAATTTAGGGTCAGTAAGCACCTTCCAACTGATTGTTGACTCTTGAACTGGGGGAACATCTGCCCAATTAGCCTTTGCGCGATCTTGTAGTAAATGAATTAATGGCCAGTGACCGCTTGCAGGACGCCTCATCAAACTGTTAATTGCATCTTTCTGACGCTTTAGCTGCGAAGTATCAACACTAACTCTGATCTCGCGTAGTTTTCCTTTCTCGGAAGGGTAAACGCTTTTAAAGCTTTTTTTACCGCGAGTATTAACAGCAAGTAACAACTGGCGCTCTTCAGTTCTGGCACTTATAACCCTATAGCCATCGTCGTTTTTTCGTTGCGTTGGATCAAGAATTTTGACGTTTTGAGTATCATCAAAGAAATAGTCCAGATCAGATTTGCCGCTATCATCAGATCCCTCCTTTTCATAGAGTTGGATCCATTTCTCTTCAACTTTGGAAGACTCTAAAGACCAAGCAAGCTCTGGAAATGAAGGGCAAGTTAATTTATCAACTTGATTTAATTCACTTGTTCCGATGCTTTCAAGTATTAGCTGCTGAGAGTCCGCCCGCATGGACCATTGTTCTAACGCCAACCCAACATTCTGATATTCAAAGTGTGCACAACTTAATTTCGATAGTTGCTGGGCCGTAACGTCCTTAAGTTCATGCTTCTGGATATCTGGACGTTTCGTAGAAAATAACAACCAATCCGAACCATTACGCCTAGCGTGCCACTTTGACAGCATTGAATCGTTAAGAGATTCAATTACAATAAAAGCTGTGTTTTTCCCATCAATAGAGAGATTGCTATTAGGTGTTACATGCCCTTCAACGGAAAGTTGATTTTCGCGCTGCAGCCTAACTTTGAATTCGAAGCCATCGACATGAACAGTACGGATATCATGCATTTGAATGGCTAATGGACGGAGCTCAAGTTGATATCCGCACCATGAAATTTGGTCATCGTTAATTTGTAAATTCGGCAGGTAGAGTTGGAAGTCGGGCGTCGGACGATAACCGTTTTCTGGCACCGTCAGCTCTATGCGTCCCTTTCCTTTTCCTTGATAGATAGGAGCAGCTTCATCAGGGTTGAAATCACCATTAGGTCGCTCTCCGTCAACATACAAAACTTCATACCAACCAACTTGCCCAACATCAATTTCTATCTTACTAACGGGCAATAGCTGCCAAATCCGCTTGTCTGGTGTTAACTTATAACGAGTGTTAGCAATGGGTCTCCACTCACAACTAACCTCTTTGTTCTCTAATGCCTTAATGCTGTTATCGAGATAATGCTTGAAAGGCGTTAACACTTTGCTGGTTTGTTCAGCCAACTCTAAATCTTCGAATGCTAAATTCTGTTCAAGTGCAGTAAAAAACGGATTTACCATAACATCTGGGGATCCTTCCCAAGTTAAAACAACTTACTTAAATAAATGGATTTTCGCCTTCCTGTCTCAGTCGAGGCTTTTTTAATCTTGGCTTTTCTAGAAGTTCCGGTTCTGCTGAGCTGGCCCTTACAGCACGCCCTTTAGCCCATTCTCGGGTATTCTCAATCATTTCGTCCATGGTGAGAGATAAAGGAGATGTAGAGCGAATTGCAGTCATAATGTCGGATTTACTCAGCTGGTGGCCCTCATCAAAAGCAAGGAACATTGCCTCTTTAACAGCCTCCTCCAATTCCGCCCCCGTGAAGCCCTTGCACGCAAAAGCGATTTCTTCCAACTCAATATCAGAAAAATCATCAAGTCGGTTTCGACGTTTAAGATGAATAGATATAATTTCTTTTCGTTCTACTTGTACAGGCAGGTCAACAAAAAAGATTTCATCGACTCGGCCCTTACGAAGTAACTCGGGTGGAAGCTGAGCTATGTGATTTGCGGTAGCTACGACAAAAACGGACTTTTTCTTTTCCTGCATCCACGTTAAAAAAGTCCCCAAAACTCTGGAGGTCGTCCCACCATCAGTGGCCCCCGAACTCTGCATTCCGGATAACCCTTTTTCTATCTCATCCACCCAAAGAATACTCGGAGCCAACGCTTCTGCAGTTTGCAATGCCGATCGGATATTAGCTTCCGATTGTCCGACTATCCCACCGTAAATTTTACCCATATCGAGTCTGAGTAAAGGCAGTTGCCAGGCATTAGCGACGGCCTTAGCCGCAAGACTTTTGCCTGTACCAGGCAGGCCAAGTAACAACACTCCCCTCGGCGCTTCTAATCCAAACTCACAGGCATCTTTGCTAAAAGACTGGCGACGACGATTCAACCAAGATTTAAGATTATCTAGACCACCGATATCATCTAAGGTCGAGACTGGATGGAAATACTCAAGATGACCGCTTTTACGAATCACTTGTTCCTTCTCTTTCACAATGAAAGGGATTTCCGCTTCGGTGAGACGTTTGTAATTACACGCGGCTTTTGCAAATGCCAGTTGAGCTTCACTGGTTGAGAGACCCAATGCAGCTTCAATAAGGGATGAACTTTCCTGATAATCCCGCTCATGGATATGATATCGATCACGGGCCTGCTGCATCAGTTTATTCAAGTTATTCACATCCGGCAGAGGCATGTCCATCACTTGAACTTCTTTCTCTAACTCGGGAGGCAATAAGGGAATAGGCTGCGACAATACCGCGGTTACACCGTTGACCTCTCGTCCAGCAACGGCAATCGCAAAGGCTCGTAGTCGGCTAACGATTGAATATTCATTGAGAAAGTGATGAAAATCCTCTAACAGTATAATGCTATTAGTTACATCATCTTCGTCTTCGTCAAGCAGCCACTCTAAGACCTCTTGAGGCTGGTCTTTATCCGATAACGATGTCCAACCGTTAGTATGAAATTCATATCGTCGCATTCCTTGTGCATTATTCCAAACGTAGAGATTTCTGGTCAACTCAGAAGCAGCATCAATACAACTCGCTCGAATTCGAAGCGTTTCGTTACTGATTACTTGGATGATAGCTGCGGATGCTTGAATATTGACCTTAAAACTGGAGAGGAAATCCATTTATGCTCTAAATCCCTGTTATTGCGTTTCCTTTACACAGATTATTAGCCAATTAACATTTTAATACTACAAATTTTTGAATAGCTTACCAGTTACGTTATGCGCATCTCAAAACACTTCGATGCATTGCCCCATAGGCGCCAAGTTCATCTGTGTTCTTTTGGCTGAAAATCACATTATTGCTTTAAGCTCCCCCCCCTTCATCGACCGGTTCCGAACAGAATCAGATACATCTATAATCAACTAGAGCGGATTATATAGCTAACAAATGCCAAATTGACTTTTTAGACGCCAGTTAAATTTCCAGGATTTTTCACGCTAAAAAATAGTCACATAAAATCATGCGGTTAAAAATATGTTAGAGCCACCTAAAAAGGGAACTGAACCTAAATCATTAACCTGTTGATTTAACTCGTTTTAAATGGTTTTTCTATAGTACTGGTTTTAGTATTTTTAGATTATTACTTTTTTACTTATTACTTACTTATCATAACCATAAACAACAAATACAGATTCCGCCGCCCCACCAACATCAGGTTAGCGATAACCTTCAAAGGCCGCTAAGCCCTTACCAGACGGGTTTAGCGGCTTTTTTGTATCTATCGCTTTTTAAGCGCAGGCAGCAAGTCTATTTACCGGCTTAAAATCAAAGACAAAAAAGCCCCGGCAGGTATTGTCGGGGCTTTTTCATTATCGGTTTAAGACGCTTAGAAGCTAAATCTTAGACACCAATCTCGTGCTTGCACATGAATCACTTAGCCTAGCACTTCACCAGCGACTGCTCGACGCTTTGCATCTGGTTGGCCAGTTGGGCGTAGTCATCCACCATGAAGTTGATGTGTCCCAGCTTGCGATTGGGCTTAGCGGCCTTATTGTACCAGTGCAGGCTGGCATTGCTGCTTAGGGCATCCATTGGCGGTGCAACCACACCTAACAGATTCAGCATGCCGGTCTTACCTATGGCCAAGGTTGCTCCCAGGGCGAGTCCAGCGACGGCGCGAATGTGGTTCTCAAACTGGCAGGTTTGGGCGCCGAGCTGAGTCCAGTGACCGCTGTTGTGCACCCTTGGCGCCAACTCGTTGACCAGCAGCTTATCACCCACCACAAACAGTTCCATGGCGAGCACGCCGACATACTGCTGTGCTTCCAGCAGCTTGGTCATATAAGTTTGCGCTTGCTGCACCATCTCGGCACTTAATCCTCTGGCGGGCGCCATTGAGCGCAGCAGAATACCGTTTTGGTGTTGATTCTCGGTAAGGGGATAACAACTCACCTCACCGCTTGCACTACGCACACCTATGATAGACACCTCAGCATCGAAAGGGATCCATTGCTCGGCTAAGTAATGACCTTGTTTAAGATCAGGTGCAACGCTAGCAAGCTCCTCATCGCTACGCACCACCCATTGGTTCTTACCGTCATAGCCTTCGTCGAGGGACTTTATCACCATGGGATAACCTAAGGTCTTGGCACTCTCCTCGAGGCTGACATCATAGGTAAAGGGCGCGCAGGGAATACCAAACTCGGCTAATAGCTGCTTTTCATGGATGCGGCTCTTGCACTTGGCGATGCTATCGACATTCGGTCTGATGGTGCAGTGGGCTTCGAGCGCACGAACGAGCTCGAGATCCACCTGCTCTTTTTCGACCGTGATCACCTCGGGTGTGCCCAAGGCTTCATAGAGGGCGCTGACACTCTGCCCCGGCTGCCAGTACGCCACAGGGCCGAGGCCCTCGACGCAGCTGAGATCCGTATCAGGGCCGCCATCGGCGACGAAACTGAATTTCAGCCCTAATGGAATGCCCGCCAGCGCCATCATGCGCGCCAGCTGACCACAACCAATAATGCCGATGCGCATTATTCTACCTCCACTGGCACACCTGAGGTTTGGCTGGCACGCCAGTCACATAGACGCTGGGTCAGTTCGCTATCACCCAGGGCTAAAATTTGCGCCGCCATCAGGCCAGCGTTGAAGGCGCCTGAATCGCCAATTGCCTGAGTCGCTACCGCAACGCCTTTTGGCATCTGCACGATAGACAGTAGGCTGTCCATCCCTTTTAGCGCCTTGCTCATCACGGGCACCGCAATCACCGGCAGATGTGTCATGGCGGCCGTCATGCCCGGCAGATGCGCCGCGCCGCCAGCACCTGCGATGATCACCTCGATCCCTTCGTCGGCCGCGCCATGGCTGAAGCTCACCAGACGCTCTGGGGTGCGATGCGCCGATACGACCTGTTTGCTGTAGGCGATCCCCAGGGCATCCAGGACTGTGGTGGCATTTTTCATGGTCGGCCAATCGCTCTGTGAACCCATGATGATTGCTACTCTTGCTTTATTCATACGTGCCTCTTAATTTGATAACCAATAGGTGAACAGCGCATAGGTAGGTATGCCCACCAATACGTTGAACGGAAAAGTAATTGCCAGTGAATAGGTGATAGACAGACTCTGATTCGCCTCGGGAATCGCGACCCGCATGGCCGCAGGCACCGCTATGTATGAGGCGCTCGCCCCCAGCACCGCCAGCAGAGTGGCGCCGCCGCTCGACAGCCCCATCTGTAAGCCAAGAATACTGCCTAGCAAGCCACCGATCAGTGGCATGAAGACGCCGAATGCCAACATGAAGTTACCCATCTGCTTCAGCTCTTTTAGACGGCTTGCGGCAAGCATCCCCATCTCCAGCAGGAAGAGGGCCAGCACACCATGGAACAGGTTGAAGAAGAGCGGGGTCACCCCCTCGATGCGCTCGGCCCAGAAGTAGCCGATGATCAGTGCGCCAACCAGCAGCACTAGGCTCTGGTTGCAGAACACCTCATGGATAAGCGTGCGCCACTTAAGGTTAGTCCCCGAGCGTCTGGCCAGGGCGATACCCACGGCGATGGCAGGGATCTCCAGCAATACCACAAACAGCGGGAAATAGGCCTCGTAGCTTATGCCTTGCGCCTCGAGAAACGCCACGGCCACCGCATAGGTGCCTATGCTGACCGAACCATAGTGGGCGGCAATTGAGGCCGCATCTTCAAGCTTAAGCTGACCGATATAGCGCAGAATGGGAAAGGCGATCAGTGGAATAATCAACCCCATGCCAATCACCAGCAAGGATTGTGGCAGCAGCGCCATGGAGCCATATTTTGACAGAGCCACGCCCCCTTTGAGGCCGATGGCCAGCATGAGGAACAGGGTCAGACTCTGATAGAGCGCCTTGGGAAACTGAATGTCTGAGCGGATCAGTGTGGCTAGCGCGCCCAGGATAAAGAAGGCGATGGTGATATCTAGCTGCATCTTAGGCGCCCTTTACTTGCAGGCGAGTGGTAGGCTTTACGGTGCGGCGCCTATTCGAGAGCTTAGAGGACAGCTTAGCGGCGATGGAGACCAAGGTCAGTGAGATCAGGCCAAGACCGACAACCAGCAGCCCCATACCGTTGTGCCCTTCCCTCATGGTGGCAAACGCCAGCGTGGTCACCACCAGGCCCACGACTAGGCTAAAGAGTGATTGTTTTTCTGCCAGGACAAGCTGAGTTAACTGTTTCATAAGATCCCCCGTTTACGACTGATACCGCGAAAAATTCGGTGTTCTTTTAACTGGAGCGATCTTGCCAAAAACAATTTATATATAAAAATAGATATTTTTATGTTTTTATATAGACAAAAATCTATACATGGAACGACTATGTCCCTCAGACTACAGGCACATCTTGGTACTCTCAGGCAGATGGAGATCTTGCTGGCTGTCTATGATAGCGGCAGCGTCAGCGGCGCCGCCGAGACCCTGCACCTCACTCAGCCCACCATCTCGATGCAGCTCAAGAAGCTCGCCGATGTGATAGGTTTCCCCCTGTATAACATAGTGGGTCGCAAGGTCGTGTTTACCGAGGCGGGGCTGGAGGTGGTTAAATCGGCCACAGAGATCCTCGATAGCTTTGCGAGACTTGAGATGTCGCTCTCGGACATGGGGGAGCTCAAATCGGGTACCCTGCGGCTGGCTGTGGTGACCACCTCGAAATACTTTATTCCCCATCTGCTTGGCCCCTTCTGTGAGCGCTACCCCAATGTCGCAGTGCAGCTCAATGTGGGCAACCGCCAGCAGATCATCGAGCGCCTCAAACAGGGGATCGACGACTTCTACGTGTTCAGTCATCCACCGGCAGATCTCAACACAGAGAGTATCGAATTCTTCAATAACCCCTTGGTGGCCATAGCCCAGGAGAATCATCCCTTAGTCAGTCAGGATGGCGTTTCGTTAGCCGAGCTCTGTGAGGCCCCCTTCTTGATGCGTGAAAATGGCTCGGGCACACGTTTGGCGATTGAGCGTTTCATGGCGAAACAGGGGGTGAAGCTTAACGTCAAGATGACCATAGAGAGTAACGAGGCGATCAAACACTCGGTCATGTCTGGGCTGGGCGTCAGTATTCTCTCGGCCCATACCCTGGCTTTCGGCGGCAATACCGGACTGGCGCAGCTGAATGTGAAGGAGCTGCCGATTAACTCCAACTGGTATTTTCTCTGGCTTAAATCAAAACGTCCCTCGGCGATCGCTCAGGCCTTCTTGACCCATGTGGAAAGCGAGGGACGTGAGATGCTACTCACCGAGCTGGCAAAACACAGGCTTTAGGGTGTTCACACTATCATCTGGGGCTGCCAGCCAGGAATTAGCTAATAAGCTAGAGTAGCTAGCTAGTTACAGAGACTGGCCATTCACAGTTAGCGCAACATCAATGTTGTTGCGCACGGCGTTAGAGTATGGGCAGACCTGATGGGCCGTCCTTACCAGCTCTGCGGCTTGCTCCTGAGATAACTCCTCTGATACCGCCAGCTCAACACTCAGGGCCACGGTAAGGCCGAAGCCACCTTCTGCGCGAGCGCCAATGCCCACCTTAGCGGTAACCGGCGCCTGCGTCAGCTTCACCTTGGCTTCTCTGGCCACATGCAGAATGGCATTGGATAAACACGCGCTATAGCCCGCCGCAAATAGCTGCTCAGGGTTGCTCGCCTCGCCGCTGCCCCCCATCTCTTTAGGATAGCTAAGGGCAATAGACAGCTTACCGTCGTCTGTCGTCACCAGTCCGTTACGTCCGGCGCTCGCAGTGGCTTGAGTCTCATATAAAGTCTTCATGGTCTTTCCTCATTTCGAATAGGTTCATTGAAAGCAAAGTGCTTTTTGCAATTTAGAGTGCACTCTTGATTACGACTCTTGAGTACGACTCTTGAATACGAATAAGAATGCAATTTAAATTGCGCGCAATTCATTTGTGATAGTTATACTCAAAATTTAAATTGCGCACAACTTATTTTTCCGATTTTTCGAAAAGGGATTCGAATTAAGGGCCATTCAAAGAGGCGTTAACCTCACGTGATCGGAGCTGAGATGGGCAGTTATGACTTGGAAAATCTGCTAAGGAGAGGGTTAGAGCAACGCTTGGCCATGGCAGCTAAACGGCTGACGTTGGGATAGCCAATTTCCTGTCGTTAGTCAGATAAAGTACATTGCACTAGCCAACTTTAGTTATTCAAAATAAAGCTCCAATAAATGCTTGCTATTCAAACCTTAATTTGATTAAACTCCAAAATGTAACAACTGAGTAACATTTGTTAACGCTATAAAAATAACCTCAATCAAAAGGACAAATTGATGAGCAAGCTATTCAAATTATCAACACTCGCTATTGCCACCACCTTACTGAGTCAATCGGCCCTCGCCGAAGGGATCGCCGCTAAACTGCAGATGAGCCAAGACAGCTTCAGCAGCGATCAGGACGTGATGGTCACCCTAACCCTGACCAACGAAGCAAACGTTCCGGTGAAACTACTCAAGTGGTTTACGGCGGCAGACGGTGTTGAAGAGTCGCTATTTAAAGTTACCGCTGACGGTCAAGAGCGCCCTTACCTTGGCGCCCACTACAAGCGTCCAGCACCAAGCCATAAAGACTACATCAAGCTAAAATCCGGTGAGAGCATCTCTTATCAGGTAGAGCTATCGTCACTGTATGACATGTCATCCACGGCTAACTATGAGATCAGCTATGATGTCAGCTCTATGCAGCTGTTTGCGCCAAACCCAGGCCAGGCTAAGAAACTGGCTCGCCTTGGCGTAGAAGGCATACACTCTGCCCCAGCGAGCTTCTACCTGGAAGGCCGCGAATTTAAAGGCGGCGCTAACAAGGGCAAGCCAGGCACCGGCGATGGCGGCGGCACCACTCCTGACGGCATCTCTTTCACCGGTCGCTGCAGCAACTCACAGCAGAGTGATATCCTTGCCGGCCTAGCCGCGGCGAAGACAATGTCAGCCGACGCTAACCAGCACCTGGCCACCGCCAGCAGCAACTCACAGCGTTACAGCACCTGGTTCGGCGCTTACAGCTCGTCTCGCTGGAACACGGTAAGCAACAACTTCAGCAAGATCGATAGCGCGCTCAACAACGAGCCACTGACCTTCGACTGTAGCTGTAAGAAGCAATACTACGCTTATGTTTACCCCACTCAGCCATACAAGATTTACATGTGTAATGCCTTCTGGTCTGCCCCAACGTCGGGTACTGACTCTAAGGGCGGCACCATCATCCATGAAACCAGCCACTTCAACGTAGTAGCGGGTACAGATGATATTGTTTACGGTCAGAGCGGTGCGAAGTCACTGGCGATCAGCGATCCTTCACAGGCGATTCAAAATGCTGACAGCCATGAATATTTTGCTGAAAACACGCCTAACTTAAACTAATCTATTTCTTATCTTTCTTGTCAATCTAAGGGCGGAATTATCCGCCCTTTTTTTTGTTTAGCTAATGCCAAGGTTAACGCCTATGTTTACGCCACTAAGGTTTCTGTCACTTAGTCTCTTGCTACTTTGGACCATAAGTATGAATAGCCTCGCACATCAAGCGCTACCCACGTGTCGCCTCATAAAGGCGGAGCAAGACAATACCCTCACCTTCGAGATAACTGCGCCGTCAAACACCAACTGGTACCTGCTGAGCTGGCACAGCCCCTTCGATGCCTGGTTTAGCAAGTTTCTGACCCTGACCGACCTGAATAACCAACAGACGCTTGAATATCAGGGCGCACTCGCCAAGCGTGGCGAGCCAACTGATGAGGACTATCTACTGCTGCCTGCGGGCGAGTCCTTGAGCGTCTCGCTGCAACTGGCACAGGCATTTGTTATCCCACCGGGTCGTTATCAGGCTAAGCTTAGCACCTTAACCCTCTATCAAGACCTGAGTGACAAGACGCATAGCACTGCCCTTGAATGCCCGGCGCTCGAGGTCAACCTGCCTTAGCCTCAGATACGCATAAGCCGCTACTCGCAACGGCCCTTCACGAGAGCCCTTATCTACAAAAGCACTTATTTACAAAAGCACTTATTTACAAAAGCACTTATTTACAAAAGCACTTATTCAAAATAGTCCAGATGCAAAAAAGCCACCCTATAGGTGGCTTTCTCGTCTCTTCTGCCTTTTAGGCTTAGACCAACTTCATCTCCTGGATGATCTCATGGGCAATCTCAGGTGTGGTACTTACCGGCTTTTGATGCAGATCTGCCTTCAAATGGCCTTTTCTGTGCTTTAACGCCGCATCCAGTTTTTTGGCGGCATTAGTGATAGCAGGATACATGATATCGTCACTCCCAGAGGCTGATATCCGGCTACCTTCGTAATTGGTACTGAGTTCGACCTGAAACTCTCCGTGCTCTTTAGCAATGATGACATCGAGTGAAATGAGCGTTGGGAAATGGGTCGCGATTTTGGAAAACTTTTGATTCACATGCTCTTTTATTGAATCGGTAATATCTACGTGATGACCAGAAAGATTTATTTTCATAGGTTTTCCTTTTTAGGATGACTTCAATAATGAACTTGGGATGAGTGAAAGAAAAAACAAGGGGCTGAAGCACTTTTTTTTCAATTGACGCCTATATAAGCATGGGCGAAATCCAAGTAAATCTCCATTCAGTGTCTACTAATATGTACTCTCCATACTGGTTAAAAGCAAGCGGCTAAAACAGGATATCAGGCATAAACAGGCGGTTTTGGCCATAAATTCCACAAAGTAAACAAAATTTAATCAATCTGTCTTTATGACGTCATCTTCATGCTAGCCCGCAAACCTAAGAGTAATTTTAGGAAACAGCTTTACATGTAAATACGAATGAGAACTTCTCGCAACAAGTATAGAATAAGCTAACCCTTAGTTCATAAATTTATCCATAGTGAATACAAGCATTTCTCCACGCCTAACGTCATTCGAGCGAGACCTCTCCCCCAAAGCTTCGGTCATCGTGCGCCTGTTGGCCTCCCTGCTGGGTGGGTACGGCGTGGCGGCGATCGTCTGTATGCTGCTGGCACAAACCCTGCCCCTTAGCCGTCTCGATGCGGTGCTTATCGGCACTATGGTCTCCTTTAGCATCTTCGCCATGATGATCATCCGCCTCTTTAGCCTCAGGTCTCACCTGCGCGTGGTGCTGGAACCCGTGGCGCTTTGCAGCCTGCTCTATGGCCTCACACTCGTTTTAGGTTAATCCCATGAAAGAGACTTTTTTCCGCTCCATGACCTGGCTGCACACCTGGGCCGGCCTCACCGTTTGCTGGCTACTACTGCTTATCTTCTTCGCCGGCAGCCTGAGCTATTTTCGTCACGAGATCAGCCTGTGGAGCAAACCCGAACTACACAAGTCTGTCTTTCAAGACTATGACCAGCAGCGAATTGGTCAACAGATCGCAAAGGGCCAGGCCTATCTGGCCAACAAGGCCCCCGACGCGGCGAGCTGGACCATCTCCTTCCCGAGTGAGCGCAAGCCTTACCTCAGCTTCGGCTGGGCGGACGAGCCTAAAAAGGGCGAGCGTCGCGGCAAGTTCCATGAGCATGTGGTCAACCGGGATGGTCAGCAGATGATCACCGAGATCCGCGACTCCCGAGGTGGCAACTTCTTCTACCGCCTGCATTTTGATCTGCATTACCTGCCTGTAGTGGCCGCGCGCTGGATAGTGGGGCTCGCCACCATGGAGATGCTGATCGCCCTGATCAGCGGCGTGGTGATCCACAAGCGGATCTTTAAAGACTTCTTCAGTTTTCGGCCGGCTAAAGGCAGTCGCTCCTGGCTCGACGCCCATAATGTCAGCGCCGTGATGGCCCTGCCCTATCATCTGATCATTACCTACACGGGTCTCATCACTCTGATGTTCATGTTTATGCCTTGGGGTGCATTGCAAGAGTACGATGGTGACGTGCGCGCCTTCAGGGCCGACCTCAACCCCGCCCGCATTCAGACAAAACCCAGCAAAGAAGCGGCGCCGCTCATCGAGGCCGCTAGCCTGCTACCTCAAATAGAACAGCAGTGGGGCGCAGCGCCACTGAAGCAGGTAAGCATCAGCGCGCCAGGGAAAGATAACAGCCGCATCAGCTTCACCCTCAACAGTGAGCAGACGGTGACAGATAGGCGTAATCTGTTGATTTTCGACGGAGTAACGGGTGAACTGATATCTAAGGCTAATCCGGACAGCGCCACCTACAAGACCTACGACACCCTGATGGCACTGCATACGGCGCGCTTTGCCGACTGGGCCTTACGAGGTTTCTTCTTCCTCTGCGGCCTGCTGGGCTGCACCATGGTCGCCACAGGCACGCTACTGTGGGCGGTAAAGATCGCCCAGAAACAACAAAAGGCGATTCAATCTGGCACCAAGCCGACAATCGGCCTCAGGCTAGTGGACGGGCTCAACATCAGCTTCATCTGCGGCCTTCCCCTCGCCACCGCAATCTTTTTCTACGCCAACCGTCTGTTGCCACTCGATATCGGCGACAGGGCCCAGCGTGAGGTGGACACCTTCTTTATCACGCTGGCGATCATCGCCCTGGTCGCCCTGTGGGATGGCCTTCGCGGCGCGAAGTCCTCACGTCGCTGGTGTCAATGGCTGTTGCTGGGCGCCCTGGCCTATGCGGCGCTGCCGCTGGTAGGCGCCGTCACCTCGGGGCAGAGTCTGCTCGCTAACATAATTGACAATCAGTGGACTCTGGTAGGCTTCGATATGGTCAGCCTGCTGTTTGCCCTGGCACTGGGATTTGCCGCCAGGCAGGTTAGGCAGTCAAAGCTAATCAATCCGCGCCAAAGTGCCACCAGCCCGAGAACAGGCACGGCAAGAGCTGGCAGGGCCAGCAGGCCCAATACAGCCGCTGCTATTCGTGAGACAAGGGACGCCAGCTTAGAGGAGGCGCGTTAATGAATATATCCATCGGCCTAGCCCTTTGCCTATCCCTTTGTTTGGCCTTTATCGCCTTTGGCGCGCTGGCACTGGCCATGTTCAGCCACTTCAAGAGCTGCTTCAAGCGCCCACCCACACAGAGGCAACAGAGGGCGCTTACCCTGACAGGCTGGGCCTCACTCGCCTTAAGCTTTCTCGCGCTGCTCGGCCAATATGAAACCGCCTACGCGACGATTTTGCTATTCGGCGTGATGAGCGCCGCGGCGCTGGCGGTTATCTTGCTGCTTAGCTATCAGGCAAAACGCCTGCCCGCTAGCATGGCCGTTGCCGCCGTACTGGCGCTGGGTGACTTTAGCCTACTTGTTTAAATTTCATTCAGCCTGGATACAGCAGCATCTGTTTATTATCTGCTCAGCAAACACTATGGCGCCTGATGACACTCCTGATAGACAGGCGCCAAACAGCAAGGGCAGATACCATGCGAATTTCACCTGCGGCGGCCTATCAGAGATGGACGCGCCAACTCCCCAGCGATAAGGCTGCGATGACCAAGAGTCGTGGTGACGATCACCATAGACAACTCGCAAACGCCGCCGAACTAACTCAAGACAGAGTCACGCTATCGCCACTCGCGCTAAAGCTAAGCGCTCTCGACCAGAGTGCTCTTAATCACAGCAGTCTTGACCACAGCACACTTGAAAAAGCGGCGCAGCGGGATGCGGCATAGCGCCTTCTAAGGTTTTCAAGCTTTCCCCAAACATTTTCAAAGTTTGCTATAGTGGCCGCATTCTATTTCGCATTCCAGTGGGCCCGACAGCATGTCTTTTTCGGTTACCGTCTCTTGGCCACCAGCCACTCATGGTAGCCATCACACTGCACAAAACTCAAAGCCTCTGCAAAGAGAGCCTCTAGCTAGCGACTCTGGTACAGGCGCCAAGCAGATAAGCCGGGATCACCAGCTTAGCTTCGCCAGCGGTCAAGTCGTCGCAGGTTCGGCCGCCCCCGAGTATCTGGGTAGCCAGGAAAAGGTCAATCCTGAGGAGAGTCTGCTTAGCGCCCTGGCGGCCTGCCACATGCTGAGTTTTCTCACCATAGTGGAGAAGAAGCGTCTGACGCTGCTGAGTTATCGCGACGAGGCAAGGGCCGAGCTGGGAAGAAATGAAAAGGGGCAGATGGCTATCACCCACATAGCACTTACCCCTGAGGTTAAAATGGCGCAGCCACTGAGCGAAGAACAGCTAGCTAAGCTGCATGCCCTCGCCCACAAACACTGCTTTATCGCCAACTCACTGGCCAAAGAGATAGCCATTGAGATAGCGCCTCGCCAAAAGTGCTAGTGCTAATGTCTCTAATGACTAATGTCTCTAATGGCTAGTGTCGCTAAGGGCTAATGTCGCTACGGGCTAGAACTGATAAGTTAGCGACAAAGCCGGGCCTTTGAAACCATAATAGATATCGAAATCGGCCAGATCTTTCTCGACCTCGACATCTATCTTGTAATACTTATAGCCCAACTCCACATCCAGAGAATCACTCAGCTGGTAATTGACCCCGGCGCTGAAATCGAACAACTGCCCCTTGGTATCCCCCAGGCTGACATAGAAATACTGCGCCCAACCAGAGAGGCTCCAGCGATCGTTAATACGGTAGCGCCCTTGCAGGCCGAGATCGGGTAGTGGCGCCGTCACCTCGGTAAGGGCGTCACTCTTGGGGTTAACGTCCACCACCTGGCACTCGTCGTCGACACAGGCGCCAATTTCACCTACAAACTGCAGCTTGAGCCACATGATATGCAGACCGGCAAGCAGAGTCAGATCGACATCCTCGCCACTGTAAAAGTTATAGCGATAGCCCAGACGCAGAATATCCACGTTAAAGATGGTGCTGATATCCGCCCCCGCCTGCACCAGGTAGGTCTGGCCCGAGTTCACCTCGGTATACTCGTAGGGCTTAGAGATGGAGCGATTGCGGGCCTCACGATCCAGTCGTTTCCAGTCGAGATAGACGCCGTGATCTTCATTAAACCAGTAGGCCAGCTCCAGCGTAGGCAGGAGATCCTTCTCGACCAAGGCCAGATCGTTCTCGAAATCTAGGGTGAAGTCTTTGCCGAGATCTGGGTTTTGCACCACAATGCCGGAATCTGAGTTGGCGTAGAAACCGCCCAGGGTGACGGAAAATCCCTGCTGCTCGGCATGGGCTATCTGTGCTGAACCTAAGGAAACCGTACTCAATAATAGAGCGCCCAGTCGCAACAAGGCACCTGTGACGGTGCGAGCTTTGCCAACTCCATAAGTGGTTTTCATGTTCACCTTCCTGATATTCCGACTTAGCAACCTAAACTATGGCTGCGAGATACCTATAAGCTAATACAATTTTTGCAGTTTGTATCTGATACAGCAGAAAAAAACAGCAACAGCCGCCCATAAAAATGGAGGTTACCGACCTGGGAACTGCTTGGTCGGTAACCCCCTAAAATGGTTTGGATTAACTTAAGGGCAAATCAAAGTGTTATTTGACGTCTTGAGCCATCCCGCTGCTTGGCATAGGCTGCGCCTTAATGGGTAGCACAGGCTCTAACTCCAGCTTCTGCTTGAGGTAATTCAGCGCCTTGTTCAGCTGTGCATCCTCGCCCTTAAAGGTGGCATGTGGCAGGTTATCGACCTCGATATCTGGGCTAATGCCGCGGCCTTCCACTATCCAGCGTCCGTCCATGGCGTACTGAGGATACTCGGCAACCCGCGCCATCCCTTTATCGGTCAGCGAGTTACGACCAGAGAGCCAGACACCGGCCCCGGCGGTCTGCTTACCGATGAGCGGTGCCAAACCTAACGCCTTGATACCGGCAGAGAAGGTTTCGCCATCTGAATAGGTCAGCTGATCGGTCAGCACCACCAGATGACCACGGAAGGTCTGCTGCATATTGGTATTCGGTGTGCCCTGAGTTGGCTGCCAGAACATCCAGGCGCGGCGCAGCAGTTTCTCTATGATCCAGCTGTCGATGTTGCCGCCACGGTTGCGGCGCACATCTATGATCAGGCCCTTCTTCTCTATGTTGGCGTAGAACTCACGGGCAAAGTTAGCGATATCGCCCGAGCCCATGGCATAAAGGTGCAGATAACCTATCTCACCGCCTGCCGCCTTCGTCACCTTCTGGTTATTGTTGTTGACCCAGTCCAGGTATCTCAGCTTGGCATCGACGCGGTTAGCCACTGGCAGCACGATTGTCTTAAGCGTCTCACGTTCGCGCTTGAGGGTTAGCAGCACCTGCTTGTCCGCCTGGTTGCGCAGATGGCGGGCCACATCGGCAACGTTTTCAACCGGCTTGCCGTTGATCGCCAGGATGATGTCGCCCACCTTGGCATCGACATCGACTCTGGCCAGCGGCGAAGCCTGCTGCGGCAACTCTGCATCGTTTTGATAGATATGGGCTATCTGGACCCCTTGCTTGGTCTGTAACAGGCGGGCACCTAAGTTAGCGCCCTGGGGCTGATTAGGATCTAGCGGCAGATCGCCGCCGCGCACCTGAGAGTGCAAGGCATCGAGCTCGCCCATCATCTGCATGAAGATATCGTTCAGTTCGTGACGGTCGGTCAGTCTGGCCAGCAACGGCTGATACTTGGCCTTGGTCGCCTGCCAGTCGAGGCCGCGCATCTTTTTGTCGAAGAAGGAATCTCTGTGCATCAGCCAGGCATCTTCAAACATCTGCTGCCACTCGAGCTGCGGCGAGATCGCCAGTTGCCACTGCTCTGTCTGTACCTTGGCATGGGCAAGATCTTTTGGCAGCGATTCGCCCGCATCGACGATCAGCATCTCCTCGCCGCCTTTGCTGTGGCGGCGTAGGAAGAGCTTGCTGTCATCGCCAGAGAGCGCATAGCTGGCCACATCTTCGCTGAAGGTTTCAACCTTAGGGCCGAGGGGATCAAACTTGACCCACATCAGATTGGGAGCCTGGGCGCCATCGACAGAATTTGCCAGCATATAGAGCCCCTTCTCGGTCACCTGTAGCTGGCTGTAGTTGCCAGAGGCGACAGGCACCTGCCACAGGCGCTTGCTGAGCCCCTGCCACTGAACCTGGGTCTTAGCGGGCTTTTTGGCCGCTTCTTCCTCTTTGGCCGCCGGCTGATTTAACTCGTTTGGCTTACTGAAGGGGAATACCGCCTTTGGCGTCAGCGCCAGGGCGAAGATCTGCCCGCGCTTGTCAAAAACCGGCCCCATGTTGCGATCGCCCCAGGGCGAGGTTGGGGTGGCATTAAACTCACGGTTAGAGATGAAATAGAGCCACTGACCATCATCGCTAAAGGCGGGCGAGAAAGATTCATACTTGTCGCTGGTCAGAGCCTCGGCTCTCTCCTCTTCCAGAGAATAGAGCACTATCTGTGGTCTTAGCTGACCTCGTTCATCCTTGGTGACGGCGATGAAACGGCTGTCATTCGACCAGACCACATCGCCATAGGGACCCAGTCCCTGACCATTGGTCAATATCTTGCTGTTGCGGCCCTTCTTGAGATCCAAGAGCCAGAGGTCGCCGTTGTAATCATCATGGGCAATGTAGCGTCCATCCGGTGAGAGGCTCAGCGCCATACGCAGGGCCTTGCCATCTTGAGTGAGCTGTTTGGCCTCATCGCTGCCATCTGCGCTGTAGCGCCAGATCTCCTGCTCGCCCGAGGCGTCGCTGATCCCATAGACCCATTTGCCATCGGGGCTCATCACGGCGCCGCGAACCCGGTAGTCTCCAGGCAGGGCCAGCTCGACCAGACGCGATCCATCTGTGCCCGCCAGCGCCACATGGCTGCGGGCGGTGATCACCACCTTGTCGCCGCTGGGCGCCAGGCTGGTGGAGGTGGCATATTTCATCGGCTTGTTGACCCAGTGCTCACGGCGCTCAGGAAAATCTGAGGTCAGGTGAATATCCAGGGTCGATACCTGATTGCTGGCGATATCATAGAGCTTGATGTCGGCGCCCTGCTGGAACACCACTCGTCCCTGCTCGAGGCGGGCGCCGCGTACCTGCCAGTCGCTAAACTGAGTAAGCTGACGCAGATCTTTGCCATCTAAGCTCATGGACCAGATATTATCGTTGCCGCTATTGTCGCTGACAAAGTAGAGACGGTCTTGCCACAGCATGGGCTGGCGCACCGAGCCTTCATGCTCCACGGTTAAAGGCATGGCCTCCTGATCGCTGCCAAGCTTGTAGCGCCACAACTCTCCCTTGGCGCCGCCGCGATACACCTTGGCGTTATCGCCGGTGGCCTGCAGACCGAAGCGGGTAAAGTAAACATATTCACCGGCGTTATCCACCACGCCTTCGATGGCATCGGCCAGCGGCAGATCTTGTGTGGTCAAGCTCTCAGGGTCGACACTGCGCAGCACCCAATAGTTGGCAGGGCCAAAGGCATTATCCGTGGCATAGAGCACCTTGCCATCTGGCATCCAGCCCTGCACCCGCACACGGCTGTTTTCGAAACTGACTCGCTTGGCGACGCCGCCCTGAATGGGCATGACATAGACCTCGCTCGCCCCTTCATAGTTGGCGACGAAGGCAAGCTGCTTGCCATCGTTTGAGATAGCAGCGCCTAACTCCTGCGCCGGCAGGCTGGTAAGTCTTCTCGCCTGGGCATCACCCAGTTGCTGAACCCAGAGATCCCCTTCGGCGGTAAATACCAGGGTATCACCATGAATGGCTGGCGAGCGGTAGTAGCCGACGTTCTGCTCAGTCGCCTGGCTTTCAGCTTTTACATTTTCAGCTTGAGCGGCAAAAAGTGGTGCGGAAGAAGCAGTGCCCAATGCGATTGCGCAGCAGGCAAACAGGTGAGAAAGTTTCATAAAGCGCCCATATTTAAATCGGATTTATTCCTATGGGGCAACAAGGTAGCAAACTTTCCTTAAATCTACAGTAATTTGTGGCTAAAGAAGTATTAGCAAATGTGTACAACTATACTTAGGCCAAAATTCCTTCTTTCTCTGTGGCTATGGGACAGGATATCGATGCAAAGGTAACAAAAAAGGCGCCAGCCTCCAGTGATCAGAGTCGGCGCATCGCCCAGTTTCTGGCGAGTCAGCCCGAGGCGCTGGCTACAAGCTTTAGTCAGGCACAACTCGAGGCGATAGATAACGCCTTGCAGGGACGCAGCTGGCAGCGACACGCCATAGACAGCCGTGGCACCTTTTCCATCCCCTTTATCCCCTGGCGTTTCTACTATGTGATGCTGCTGGGGCGCAACCGCCGGGCATTCACCCGGCGCGAGAAACGTCTCTCCAGCCTGGCGCTGTTTGGCGTCATCATCGCTTTTACCCTGGTCAGCCTGAGCCTGGGATTACTCCTCCTCTATCTGCTGAAATCCGCGTTGGGGATAGATCTGTTCGAAGACCACTCGCTGGGAATTTGGGATGCGGTAAAATCTTGGTTTGAATAACAAAACGGGGCACTAAGGCCCCGTTTTCAATGCTATTGTTTCGGTTACTGTCACTCTTTACTCTGCGAGTGAGCCTTAATCTGCTTCACTAACGCTTGCCACTGCGCATGCTGAGGATGGTTGTTATCTTCCAGCCTTGGGCGCTCCTTGAGCAGTCTCTGGTAGAGGGTATCGGCATCACTCCACAGCTTGCTATCGACCAGCTGCTGCAGATGGTTCACCGCCTGAATATCCGATATCACCGCCTTGGCCTGAGTCGCTGCCTTTGCATCTGTTGCTGTATTCAGATCAGCTGCACCGACTTGCTGCGCCGTTAACGATTCGAGCTCACCTTGCCCATCGGCCTGGTTCTCTGTTTTCAGATCAACAGGCGCTTTACGCGCCATCATAGGCACGACCTGAGGGCTTACCATCTCAGCCTCTCCCGCATCAGCCTGGGCACTCGGGCCCTGCTGCACTTTCGGCTCTTGCTGCTCAGTTGGCGCTTGCTGCTCGGGCGGCGCAGCCATGCGCATCGCCTGCGGCTCGCTAGCTAGCATGGGCCGGACTTGATCATCTATGGGCATGGGTCCATTGAGGTTCAGCAGCAAGAGGCTGGATAACAGCAGCACTGAGGCGGCCGATGACAGCGGCCAGCGATAGCGGCGCCAGAAGCTGACCTGAATAACATTGGCTGACCCGCTCTGCCCGCTCTCACCAGCATGTTCAGTTAGACGTTGCTGCGCCATCGCCAGGATACGGGCATCCAGCTCTGTTGATGGCTGCTCTGTGGCCTTAGCCAGATAGAGCGCCTTTAGCTCGGCATCCGAGAGCATTTTTTCGTTTTCATCTGACATTAGACTGCTCCTGCCATTTTCTGTTGCACACAGGCCTTGAGCGCCTGATTAGCATAACGAATTCGACTCTTAGTGGCCTCCATGCCAACCCCGGCGATCTCACCTATCGCCGCCGCGGTAAATCCCATCTCCACATTCAGCAGAAAGGCTTCTTTCTGAACATGGGGCAGTAGGCTGATGCAATGCTTTAAGATTAAGGCCTTCTGCTCATCCTCGAGCCGACCGTCCGGGCCGCTCTCATCGCTGGGGATGACAGCCTCCAAGGACTGCTCCTCGCCTGCCGGGTCGCTTAGGCTGTCCACTGGTTTCAACGCCCTGACATGATCGATCAGCAAGTTATGGGCGATGCGATAGAGCCAAGTAGTAAACTTGGCGCGCTGCTCATAGCCTGCGGCGGCCTTAATCACCCGGCTCCAGGTCTCTTGATAGAGATCTTCGGCCAAGGCACTGTCGCCTAGTTGACGCTTGAAATAGCGATACAGGCCACCCTTGTGTTTATGATAAAGCTGCTCAAAGGCGCCTTGATCTCCCTGGGCGTATTGCGCCATCAGGATTTGATCACTATCTGCTGTTACTTCAGATACCTGTTCCACGCTGGGACTCCCTTATACCGACTCCTCGAGCGGAGTTAGACTCATGCAATAGCAGAGTCTGCATCCCTCGACGGGGTTTGTCCATGCTTTGGCAACAAGTTGCTTCGCTTTTCAGCAATTTACAGGTATCGATTCGGGCAAGTTGCGGCACCTAGTACTAAATGCGTCCTACGCCTCTTTCATCCTAGCCTTTCATCCTAACCATTAGGTAAAGCGCCCTTCACAGCTATAGACGTTGGGGAAATGCAAAAGGGTTAAACCTCAGTAAAAAAATGAATGCAGCAAAAAAAGTAATGAGAAAAATGAATCAGAGATGAGCAAGAGATAGGCGAGAGATGAGATAAAAAAACGCCACCCGAATGGGTGGCGTCTCAGGCTGATGAAGTCGCCTTTATACAGACATCAAACAGCCATTAGTCAGGCGTTAGGCAGGCATTAAGCGTTAGCCAGCTTCTCTTGTAGCTTGGCATCTTTTGCCTGTACGGCTTCAGCCGACTTGGCGCGCTCTTCTTTTACCGCAAGTGCCAGGGCGTCATCGCCAACGGCCAGCATCTGCGCCGCTAGGTAACCCGCGTTCTTCGCACCCGCACTGCCGATAGCTACGGTAGCCACAGGCACACCGCCAGGCATCATTACTGTCGATAGCAGAGCGTCGTGGCCCTGTAGTGGACCGCAATCTACTGGCACACCAATAACCGGACGTGTAGTGATACCCGCTACGGCACCTGCCAGGTGAGCCGCCAGACCCGCCGCGCAGATAAAGACCTTACAACCACGCTCTTCGGCATCGTGAACGTAAGCGTGGGTCGCTGCAGGCGTACGGTGCGCCGAGGTCACCTTGGCTTCGTATTGAATACCGAAAGTTTTAAGTACATCTAAGGTGGCTTGCATTGTTGGGAGATCAGAATCCGATCCCATGAGTACGGCAACAAATGGCTTAGTCATCTTTTATCCTTTTTGTAGGGTAAGGCTATTGTTTTGCGCGCATTATAGTCATTTTTAAATGCAGATAACAGTGATCGCCGGGATTAACCTAAGTAGAACAAAAAGGCTTAAGCAGCATTGACTTAGCCTCAAAATAACCGCTCGTTATTGTACGCTGATAAAAACAGTGAGTTCTTGAGTTTAAGATAGGCAATATTTCGAAGAACAAAGATGGAATAACGGCCCCGAGGATGCACATGGAGGAGGCACCTGAACGAGTCAACAAGTGCCTTATTTGGGCTTCGCCTAAAGTTTAAAAAACTGACGAAGCCCACACCTAGGGTTAACCGAAGAAGAGGCGCCACAACCAGGAGGAGTCTAGGTCTTCCTGACAGCTGAGGTACTGGGCGGCATAACGCTTGGAGCGTTTGTCGACCTTGTCGGCCACCTTGATCAGCCAAGGCTTCTGCCTGTAGGTGCCACGCTTATATCCGCCCCACCCCTCGTGATAGTTGAGATATTGATTGCGGGCATCCCACTTGGAAACCCCATTGATCTTGTGGGTCTTGTAGATAAACCAGCCCATGAAATCCATGGCATCGTCGAAGTTGCTGCGGCTCGACCAGGAGTTGCCCGTCTCGCGCACATAGTCATCCCAAGTCAGCGTCTTAGCCTGGGCGTAGCCATAGGCGTCGCTGGCACGGCCAATAGGGATAAAGCCCAAGAAGTACTCCATCGGCGGCGCCGCATTGTGTTTAAAGGAGCTCTCCTGATACATCATGGCCAGGGGCACATGTACCGGCACGCCCCACTTCTCGCGGGTATCGACCGCGGCCTCATACCAGTCTCGATTCTCTTGATAGATGGCGCAGAGGTTTTCAGGGTCCTCTGGCGGTGAGGTGGCGCAGCCCCCCAATGACAGGAAGCTAACGGCAAGTAAGGCTAAGGAAATCTTTCTCATCAACAGACCGAAAACATTAAACACATTGGGCTAGTTTCACATCCTTGCAGTAGAGAAGCAATCGCCAGGCGGCAAATTTACCCCATGCTATCAATCCATTAGTTTGATTCGTTGAGGAACTCACACTCATGAGACTCCTGGGCCCACACCACGGGTTGCCAGTAGTCGGTATCCAGGCCGCGATAGATCTTGTCCTGATTAAACTGAGCCGCCAGGTGATAACGCTGATTCGCCTCCAGATGCAGCGTCAGCATCTTGGTCTGGCGCGCCGCAAGCTTCACCTTGAGCCGCGGCGAGTCGATGAGTTCGGCAAGGGTAAACTGATATTCCCCCGGCGCGAGACGATAGTTGGGCCTTGAGATCACAGGCTTACCATTTAGATGGGTCACCACGGCGCGGTACAAGCCCTGAGACTCATCGGGCATCTGATAGCCAGACACGGTCGCGCACAGCGACTCATTATCGGGCCCGGAGGCGCAGCCCGACAGCATAGACAGTGTCAGCAGACTAATACCTGCACCAATAGCGCGAACCTTCATGCTTATACCACTTGCTCTACCGGCGCGGGCGCCTCGGCAAAATAGTCGGCAAGATACTGCTCAAACTCCTGCACTGATTCCGCCTCGAGTTTGGCCTGGGCCGCCAAGGATTGCTCGGCCGCCGCCTCATAGGCCGCCTCAACCTCAGGCGTCAGCGGATACTCACGCAGGACATGGTAATAGTCTTTCGCCAGGGATTTCACCCATTGGCTATGATCTATCCCCTCGGCCAATAGTGCCGACATCACGCGGCCAGATAGCGTCTTGGCCGGATCGCGCACCGCCTCGAGCCAATGGGCCAGGCTATCTTGATAGGCCTGGCTTTGGTCTTTGTCTTGGGCCTGGCCGTCGAGCAGCTTAGCCAAGGTGCTTAGCTCGCCAAACAGGGACTCGAGCCAGGCCTGTAGCGTAACTTGCTCGCCACCACGATTAAGGGTCAATCCAGGCTCACGACCACGGGTGATCACCTTACTTAGGTTAGCGCCAATGGCGGCCTCATCTGTTGCATCGCTCTTTGGCGATGGCGTCAACAGGCAGTGCAGCAGGAAGAGGTCAAGGAAACGCACCTGATCGGCATCTATCCCCACAGGGCTGAAGGGGTTGACGTCCAGTGCACGCACCTCGATATATTCGACCCCGGCGCGGGCCAAGGCCTGAGAGGGTTTCTCTCCGGCGAGGGTGACCCGCTTAGCCCGAATGGGCGAGTAAAATTCGTTCTCTATCTGCAGCACGTTGGCATTTAGCTGACGGAACTCGCCGTCGACCTTGACGCCGATCTTCTCGAAATGAGCCGATGGCATCTTAATTGCCGCGTTGATCCCCTCGAGGTACTCAGCCAGAGAGTTGTAGCTGATGTTGAGCCGCTCCTGCTCCTTGTTGGTGTAACCCAGATCGCTCATACGCAACGAGGTGGCATAGGGCAGATAGAGGGTACCTTTACCTAACTTCTCGAAGGCGAGATCTGTCTGTTGATCTTTGATGAAGGAGCCACACAGCGCCGGCGAGGCGCCAAACAGATATGGCAACACCCATACCAGGCGGCGGTAGTTACGGATCAATCCAAAATAGGATTCAGAGATGAAATCGCCTTTGCTCAGGCGTTTATCCGAGCCTTGATAGAGCATCTCCCACAGGGCATCGGACACAGAAAAATTAAAGTGCACGCCAGAGATGATCTGCATCTGGGCGCCATAGCGATAGGTGAGGCCTTTACGGTACAGACGCTTTAGCTGCCCGGTATTAGAACTGCCATAATCGGCGATGGGGATATCGGCCACATCGCCAACATAACAAGGCATGCTCACCGGCCAGAGTTGCTGCTGGCCCAGGTGCCTTACCGAAAAGGCGTGGGTCTGGGTGAGATCCGTCAGCAAGGCTGAGATATCTTGATAGACAGGGGTGATAAACTCTAACAGGGATTCGCTGTAGTCTGTGGTGATCCGCGAATGGGTCAGGGCCGAGCCGAGCGCCTTAGGATGTTTATCCGTGGCCAGATGACCATTTGGCTCAATACGCAATGCTTCGCGCTCGATACCTCGTTGCATACCTGCCAGTGCGGCGCTTCCCTGCTCGTTGTCGAGTAGGCCTATCACTTCATCGAAAGAGTTCAAATTCTTCGTCTCTCATTGCTTCAACCGTTTGCCTTGCAAGTCAGACCTGCAAAAAGCGCGTTTGCTTTCGCCATCACCACAAAATAGCCGCTGTGCTAGATCCTTGGCAAGGGAAAAAATAAAGCGGTGAGCAGAGTTAATGCTCACCGCTAGGGGCTATATTGGGGCGCAACCTACAGATTACAACTGCAAATTTTTCACCCGGTAGCCCAGGGCGTTAATCTCCTGTTCGATCTTCGCCCTGTCGCCGACAATCAGCACTATCATCTTGTCCAGGTTCAGCTTCTCCTTCGCCAACTGGTTCAGCTCATCCTTGCCAACGGCCTTGATGATATCTGCCTGCTGCTGGGTGTAATCGGCGGCT
Organism: Shewanella sp. KCT; assembly: GCF_007636505.1. NCBI lineage: Bacteria > Pseudomonadati > Pseudomonadota > Gammaproteobacteria > Alteromonadales > Shewanellaceae > Shewanella > Shewanella sp. KCT. Next base: position 108,407 of record NZ_LVDJ01000010.1, on the reverse strand, counting down.
AGCTTGTAGCGCTGGATCTTACGCATGAAGCCCGCCTTCTGGTATGGTGTCTCATAATCCAGTGCCTGCCCCTGAGAGATAGAGCTGCGCAGGAAGGCCAGTTCCTTGTCTGTCATCCCTTCAGCCTGATAGGCGTTGATCTCCTTGGCAAACTCTGTAAGCGCCTGCGCCGTCACATCGCTGCGCACGCTGGCCGAAGCCTCGAACAGACCAAGCTCGCTGCCGCCGCTGAAGTAGCTGCGGGCACCATAGGTGTAGCCCTTGTCTTCACGCAGGTTGAGGTTGATGCGGCTGTTAAAGGCGCCGCCCAGTGGATAGTTCATCAAATATGACTTGAAGAACTCGCCGCTGGCGTCATAGGGCATAGCGCGTTTGCCTATCTTGATCACCGACTGGGCCGCACCCGGCTTGTCCAGGATATAGACGGTGCCGGCATCGAGGGCTGGCATGGCGGCCAGACTCGGCAACGGCGTCGCCTCCCCTTGCCACTGAGCCAGGCCCTTAAGCTTAGGCATCAGCTGGGCCTTGGACAGGTTAGTCACGGCCACTATCTGGGCGTTACCGGCGCGGAACTGCTTGTTGTAGAAGGCTTTGACATCATCCAGGGTCAACTGAGACACGCTGGCTGGCGTGCCCATCTCACTCACCCCAAGGGCGGTGTCTTTGCCGTAGAGCAAGGCAGCGAACTGACTGTCGGCGACATAATTAGGATCAGACTGCATGTGTTGCAGGCTCTGCAGATGTTGCTGCTGCACCCGGGCAAAGTCCTCGGCCTTAAAGCCAGGATGGAACAGCTTCTCCTCGACGATCGCCAGGGTCTCATCCAGATGCGAGGTCAGGGCCGAGACCTTGATATAGCTCTGATAGATGCTGCTGCCGAAACTGACGCTACTGCCGAGCATCTCCAGCGCCTGGGCCAGCTCTTCTGTGCTGCGCTTGTCGCTGGATTCGTTCAGCATGGCCGCGGTCAGACCGGCTAATCCTGCCTGCTTCACGTCGGCCAGACGATGGCCGCCGTTAAGATAGATGAGCAGCTCGACGGTTGGGGTCTCATCGCTCTCAGTACCCATCACCTCTATGCCGTTGGCCAGCTTATCTGTCCAAAGGATTGGCGCCGTGATAACAGGTGCCTGTTGAGCACTCGGCATCACGCTGCGATCGAAGCTGCTACCAGCCTTGGCCACATCAACCTTGCCGGTCACGGCCTCAGCGGCCACCCGCGGCGCAGGCGCGACAAAGTTATCTTCATGGGCGATCAGCTGCAGTTGCCCCTGGGGCACCACACTCATCACCACAGACGGCTTGCCCTTGATGTAGGTGTTAAACACCCGCATCACATCTTCCTTGGTGACGTTAGCGTAACGCTTGAGATCGTGGGCAATCATATCGGGATTGCCGAAGAAGGTCTGATTCAGGGCCAGGGTCGATACCTTGCCCTTGACGCTCTGCAATCCGAAGATGGTGCTTGCCTCAAACTGCACCTTCACCTTCTGTAGGTCATCATCTGTCACGCCGCGCTGTTCAAACTCGGCGATAGACTCGCGAATACGACGCTCAACATCGGCCAGCTGACCACCTCTAGCAGGGTTTGCCAGGGCATAGATAGAGAACTGACAGGCCAGCTCCTGACAAGGGTGGCTCACGCCAGCCTGCACGGCATAGCCATCCTTCACTAGGTTTTTGTACACCAGCGAGGTAGGGCCGCCGCCGATGATATTGGCCAGCAGATCCAGCGCCGCTTCATCTTCGTGACTGGCGTAGACAGTTGGAAATGCCATGCGCAGCAGCGGCAGATGTACCCTGTCTTCCATGGAGATGTAGCGGGTCTTGTCTAAAGTGACCAGCGTCTTGGCCTCAGGCTTCACCTCAGGGCCTCTTGGGATCTCACCAAAATATTTGTTCACCCAGGCCAGTGTCTGCATCTCGTCGAAATCGCCGCCTATGGTGAGTGTGGCGTTGTTCGGGCCGTACCAGCGCTGGAAGAAGTGCTTCACATCATCGAGCTGGGCGCGATTGAGATCATCTGGCCAGCCGATGACAGGCCAGGAATACTGATGTCCGCTGGGGTAGAAGGCCTGATTGAAGCGCTCGTTCATGCGGCCATAGGGCTGATTGTCGATACGCTGGGCGCGCTCGTTCTTCACCGTCTCGCGCTGCACCTCGAACTTGTTGTCTGTTAGGGCCGGCAAGAAGTACCCCATGCGATCCGACTCCAGCCAGAGCATCTTCTCCAGCTGATTGCTGGGCACTGTCTCGAAATAGTTGGTGCGGTCTGTGTTGGTGGTACCGTTAAGCGTACCGCCGGCCTCGGTTACCGTCTTGAAGTGCTGCTCGTCGCCCACATGCTCTGAGCCCTGGAACATCATGTGCTCAAACAGGTGCGCAAATCCCGAGCGTCCTGGCAGCTCTCTTGCCGAGCCCACATGATAGGTAACATCCACATGCACCAGAGGATCGGAATGATCTTGGTGCAGGATCACCGTCAGGCCATTGGCCAGTTGATATTTCTTGTAGGGAATGCCGACGCCCGACTCGGCCAGGGTCACATTTTCGATCAGCGAAACGCCCTGGGGCAGCGACACGTTTGCCGGTGCGTTGGCACAGGCACTTAGCGCGGCCGTTATTGCCGCAGCCAATATCCATTTTTTCATTCTTTGCTCCTAATTTGAAACAGTGAGGCCAGCCTTTATCGAGACAGCTATTGCCAAAATAAGTTCGTCCCTAAAGACCACACCGCTTACAACCAATGTAACGCCAACGCCGCAACCAGCAGGTAGCGCACTCCTTTCCCTATAAAAATCATTATGCTGGACTTGACCAGTGGCATCTTGAACCAGCCTGCCAGCAGGCATAAGATATCGCCGATGAGGGGCGCCCAAGCGAGCAGTAGGCTCCAGTAGCCGTAGCGCTCGACAAGCCGCAGCCCATGACAATAACGGCCGCTGGCCATCTCCTCGGGCGCCTTGGCGAAACGCCCCAGGGCGCCCAGATAGTAACTGGTCAGAGACCCTAAGGTATTGCCCAAAGTCGCCATGACCACTAAGGAGACCCAGGTCTCGGGCGCCTGATTGATCAGCGCCGCCAGCAGTACCTCAGATCCACCCGGTAACAAGGTGGCGGCTAAAAAGGCGCCACTAAAGATCAACCATAACGCCGTCATGATCCCTTACCTAATGAAAAAAAGTAAATTTTTATGTGTGCTGATTTCAAGGTGATCATGTTACCTAAAAGTAAAAATTTAATCTTATTAAAACAAACTCTTATATCACAATAAGTTATAACAAAATCGCTTTGGTAAGCAAGGCATCAGCCAGATACAATATCTGGCTCACTCGCTAAGGTTGAAATACCTGGATGGCTCGTGCTAGAACAAGCAATTCATTTTTGATTCGAAACGCCATCCACAATAACGACTTAATAAAATTTGGAATAGATCCCATGTGGCAAACAATTAAACAGATCCCCTTTTGGCAGAAGGTTCTCGCCGGTTTCATCTTAGGGGTAGGCCTGGGCGTTGTCCTAGGCGAGCAGGCAACCCAACTCAAGCCGCTGGGCGACCTCTTTATCGCGGCAATCAAGATGTTGGTTGCGCCGCTGATCTTCTGCGCCATCGTCGTCAGCATCACCTCTCTGGGTAACGATGTTAGCCTCAAGCGCCTGAGTATCAAGACTCTGGCCATGTTCATGCTGACCGGCACCATAGCCTCACTCATCGGCCTGGCGATCGGTTCGCTGATCGACATGGGCGGTTCGCTGGAGCTGGCCACCACAGAGGTGCGCGAACGTAACGTGCCAGGCTTTGCTCAGGTACTGCTGGACATGATCCCGGTCAATCCTTTTGCCTCCCTGGCCGAAGGCAAGGTGCTGCAGATCATCGTCTTCGCCGCCTTAGTCGGCATCGCCATCAACAAGATTGGCGAGAAGGCCGAACCACTCAAGCGCACCATAGAAGCGGGTGCCGAGGTGATGTTCCAACTAACACGCATGGTACTGCAACTGACGCCTATCGGTGTATTCGGCCTGATGGCCTGGGTAGTAGGTGAATATGGCCTCTCAACCCTGTTGCCGCTGGGCAAGTTTATCGGCGCCATCTATATCGCCGCGCTGATCCACATGATCTTCGTCTATGGCGGCCTAGTCAGATTTGGCGCCGGCCTGAGCCCAGTGCAGTTCTTCAGGAAGGCGATGCCAGCCCAGCTGGTTGCCTTCACCACGGCGTCGAGCTTCGGCACCCTGCCCGCCAGCACCCGCGCCACAGAGACCATGGGCGTATCGAAGAAATATGGCGCCTTCGTGTTGCCACTAGGCGCCACCATGAATATGGACGGCTGTGGCGGTATCTATCCGGCCATCGCGGCCATCTTCATCGCGCAGATCTATGGTATCCCACTGGAGATGACCGACTACATGCTGATCGCCGTTACCGCCACTGTGGCCTCTGTGGGTACGGCAGGCGTACCCGGTAGCGCCATGGTGATGCTCTCTGTCACCCTGGGCGTGGTAGGTTTGCCCCTCGAAGGCATCGCCTTTATCGCCTCAATCGACAGGGTGATCGACATGATACGTACTGCGACTAACGTGACCGGCGACATGATGACGGCCGTGGTGGTGGGCAAGTCTGAGGGTCAGCTCGACCAGGAGCAGTTCTATCGCAACGAAGAGACTGACGCCCCTGAGGTTGCCAGCTAATCTCAGTTCTACCCGATAAAAAAGAAGCCGCTTAATGCGGCTTTTTTATTGCTAATTGCTTGTTAAATCTGAAATAGTAAGTTTAAATCATATATTAACTGCACCCAGCAATAAGGTATCAATTAACCGCCATGGCTCGCCTGTTTTTACTGCCAATCATCTTAAGTTTGTTCTGGGCGCTGTTTCTCTATCTCAACGGCGTGCCGCTGAAACAAGGCAAGAAGGGCTTTATCTATATTATAGCGATCAGCGCTACCCTCATGCTCTCACTCGGCTTTCTACTCTGGCTCACCGCCGGGCAAAACCTGCGCGGTTAACTTAACCTCGTTAGCCCTGGCGGGTAAAGCTTTCCAAGTGCGCCTCAAGCTCGGCTTCTGTGGTGGGCAACTCACTCAGCTCGAAGGTTAAGGGATCGCCGCCGTTTAACATAAACACCGAATGATCGCCGTGGTCATAATGAAACCATTTACCGTTCACACAGATATCGGTATAGCAATTGGGTCGTAATTCCATCCTCTACTCCTCACTAATTGGGTCATGGCTCACCAAAACAGGCGTATTGAGAGCTGCATCACACTATAAGACACTAATTCGGTAAGTCAGGCGTTGATCTGCATCAAGCGCTTTAGCATTAGCTTGATTAAGGGAAGCCGAATGGATAGTTGTCTTTGAGAAAGCTGTCTTGCGGAAGAGTTCTATTTGCTCTTATGAAAAGCGGGCTTTACGACAGGGCTTTACGACAGGGCTTAGCAACTGAGTCTAAAAACAGCACTTAAATACCGCCCTAAAATACCCAACCAAATACTTAGTCAAAAAAAACGGCCGACACAGATGTCGACCGCTTTATCTGCTCAACGAGTATCTGCTCTGTTTTAGCTAGCCACCCAGTACCGCCAGCAAGACACCGGCGGCTACCGCAGAGCCCAGCACACCGGCCACGTTCGGCCCCATGGCGTGCATCAAGAGGAAGTTTTGCTGATTGGCCTGTAGCCCCACCTTATTGACTACGCGAGCAGCCATAGGCACCGCCGAGACACCGGCGGCGCCGATCAGTGGATTGATCTTACCGCCAGACAGCTTGCTCATCAGCTTAGCCATCAGCACGCCAGCCGCGGTGCCAATACCGAAGGCCACGGCCCCCAGCACCAGGATGCCCAAAGTTTCCAGCTGCAGGAACTTATCGGCCGAGAGCTTAGAGCCCACCGCCAGACCCAAGAAGATTGTCACTATGTTGATCAGCTCATTTTGCGCCGTGTTGGAGAGTCTATCGACCACGCCGGATTCACGCATCAGGTTGCCCAGACAGAACATACCCACCAGAGGCGTGGCCGCCGGCAGGAAGAGGATGGTCAGCCCCAGCACCGCCAGCGGGAAGATGATCTTCTCGAGCTTACTCACCTCACGCAGCTGCTCCATCTTGATCTGACGCTCAGCCTCAGTGGTCAGCAGCTTCATGATAGGCGGCTGAATGATGGGCACCAGCGCCATGTAGGAGTATGCCGCGACCGCGATGGCACCGAGCAGCTCAGGCGCCAATTTAGAGGCGAGGAAGATGGCCGTCGGGCCATCGGCGCCGCCAATGATGGCGATGGCCGCTGCATCCTTCATGGAGAACTCGAAGCCCGGCACGGCGTTAAGGGCGATGGCACCGATTAGGGTGGCAAAGATCCCAAACTGGGCCGCAGCACCCAGCAATAACATCTTAGGGTTAGCGATAAGGGCCCCGAAATCGGTCAGGGCCCCGACCCCCATGAAGATCAACAAGGGGAAGACCCCGGTTTCGATCCCCACATGGTAGGCGTAATAGAGCATGCCGCCCTCTTCGGTGAAGCCCCCGTTGGGAATGTTGGCCAATATGGCGCCAAAACCGATAGGCAAGAGCAGCAGTGGCTCGAAGCCTCTGGCGATGGCGAGATAGAGCAAGAGCGCACCCACTGCCATCATCAACAACTGGCCGCCGGTAAAGTTAGCAATACCCGACTCGGCCCAAAAGGCGATTAATCCGTCCATCTTAGCTCCTATGCAATGGCAAGCAATTGATTGCCAACGGCAACAGAGTCGCCTTCTTTGACCCACACCTTGGCGACTACGCCATCGGATTCGGCGCGGATCTCTGTCTCCATCTTCATCGCCTCTAGGATGATCACCACATCCCCTGCCTTGACGGCATCCCCTGGCTGCACATTCACCTTGAAGATGTTGCCCGACAAGGGGGCGTTCATGGCGGAGCCTTCGCCGACCAAGGGTGCGGCAGGCTCTGGCGCCGCAAAGGGCACCACATTCTCGCTCGGCACTATCTGGCTGATATCACCGCCGGGAGAGACCTCTACCACGAAACTCTGGCCCTGAACATTGACCGTATAGGTCTCCTTGCCCTGTGGCTGACGCGCGCTAACTGGCTCGCTCACAGTCGCCGCTTGAGTTTTGGCTTGAGGGGCTTCTGGCTTAGGCTCGAAGGCATCCGGATTATCACGGTTCTTGAGGAACTTAAGGCCGATCTGCGGGAAGAGCGCATAGGTCAAGACATCATCGTCCAGTTCAGCTGCCAGGCTTATCTGGTCACTGGCAGCCTTCTCGCTCAGCTCGGCTCTTAGGCTGTCCAGCTCGGCAGGCAGCAGGTCTGCGGGGCGACAGCAGATCGCCTCAGCGCCAGCCAGGACGCGAGCCTGCAGCTCACTGTTTACCGGCGCAGGCGTGGCGCCATACTCACCCTTGAGCACACCTTCGGTTTCCTTGGTGAGCGACTTGTATCGCTCACCTGTAAGCACGTTGATCACCGCCTGGGTGCCAACGATCTGTGAAGTAGGGGTAACCAGCGGAATAAAGCCAAGATCTTCACGTACCTTAGGGATCTCTTCGAGCACAAGATCCAGCTTGTCGGCGGCGCCCTGCTCTCTCAGTTGATTCTCCATGTTGGTGAGCATGCCACCTGGGACCTGGGCGCGCAGAATACGCGAGTCGATCCCCTTGAGCTCCCCTTCGAAGGCGACATATTTCTTACGCACCTCTCTGAAGTAGGCGGCGATCTGCTCGAGCAGCGCCATGTCGTAACCCGTGGCCCTGTCGGTATCTTCCACCATGGCCACCAGGGTCTCGGTAGCGCTATGACCGTAAGTTTGGCTCATCGAAGAGATAGCGGTATCGAGCACGTCGATGCCAGCCTCAATCGCTTTTTGATAGGTCGCCGTACTCAGGCCCGTGGTTGCGTGGCACTGCATAGAGATGATCAGGTTGGTCTGCGCCTTGAGCTGGCTGATGAGATCGAAGGCATCGAAAGGCTTGAGCAGGCCGGCCATATCCTTGATACAGAGCGAGTGACAGCCCATATCTTCCAGACGCTTAGCCATGTCCACCCAAGTCTCTAAGGTGTGTACCGGACTTGTGGTATAGGAGATGGTGCCCTGGGCGTGACCGCCCACCTCGACCACAGACTTAACCGCCGTCTCCAGGTTACGCACATCATTCATGGCATCGAAGATACGGAACACGTCCACACCATTTTGATGCGCGCGCTCGACAAACCTATGCACCAGGTCATCACCATAGTGGCGATAGCCCAGCAGGTTCTGCCCCCTAAGCAACATCTGCTGCGGCGTATTGGGCATCGCCTTCTTAAGCTCACGAATGCGCTCCCAGGGATCCTCCCCCAGATAACGGATGCAGGCGTCGAAGGTGGCACCGCCCCAGGATTCCAGCGACCAGAAGCCCACCTTGTCGAGTAAGGGGGCGATAGGAAGCATGTCGTCGATACGAAGACGCGTGGCAAGAATCGATTGATGCGCGTCGCGCAGGACGACGTCGGTTAATGCAAGTGGCTTGCTCATAAAAACTCCCTACTTCTATTTATGCTTTGGCGCGATATTGATGGACGGCGGCGGTGATCACGGCGACCATCTTAGGATCGACGCCTGGAAAGCGTGAAACTTGCGCTTCGCTCGCTTCGGCTAGTGGTGCAAGTTTAGGTTTAGGCGCACATTTCCATGCCACCAGATTAACGGCCCCAATGAGTATAGTTAGGAAGGTAAACACCAACCCCATTCCCAGCACCATGATCATCAGTGCTTCCATTATCTGTTGAGCCATTGAATCCATACTATCCTCTCAGGTTAATCGAGCACATCAGACTTACGGTCTAGCCGTAGGACATGCTATTTATTCAGGTAATACGCATTAAAATCGACAGGTGACATGACAGGTGTCGTCGATTGAGGCGCAAAAAGATCGCCTTTAACCAGGAAACCTTAACCAATCTATAACAAAAAGGCGAGCATCTTGTAAATTGGTCTTACCAAATTACGACTAATTGATAAGGGGCTTTCGGTTATTTCACAATAAATGGCGACTATTTTTGACGATCACATAAAAAATTAGCCATCAAATCTAGGATTAGATTAAAAACCCCTAACCTGCTTGAAAATTGAATTCTCGAAAACGAACGAGATTGAGAATGAGGTGCAAGATTATGCAATCTGCCTCGGCTATAAGCGCGGCAATATTGAAACATGAGCGGGATTGGCTTAGGTATGAGCCAGATGGCGATAGACTTTGATCTTTGAACTTCTAACGGCATGGGGAAACTGGCATAAAAAAACCCGCAACCTAAGTTGCGGGTTTTAATAATGGCGGAGAAGGAGGGATTCGAACCCTCGATGGGAGATAAAGCCCATACTCCCTTAGCAGGGGAGCGCCTTCGGCCACTCGGCCACCTCTCCGT
>NZ_LVDJ01000010.1:0-98704 GCF_007636505.1 Shewanella sp. KCT | reverse complement strand
ATGGCGGAGAAGGAGGGATTCGAACCCTCGATGGGAGATAAAGCCCATACTCCCTTAGCAGGGGAGCGCCTTCGGCCACTCGGCCACCTCTCCGTTTTCTTGGCGCACATATTACTGTTTGAAGAAAATAAGTCAAACCATTTCTCCTAAACAAATTCTGTTTGAGCTGTTTTTAAGCAGTTATCCCTATTTCCCCTAAGCGCCTGTATGCTATGTCGCCGTTATGGTTAAAAAGCTGTCAGCCAAAAACAAAAAAGCCAGCAAACTTGCTGACTCTTATAGTGTAACGCCGGTTAAATCTATCGCTTAAAAATTGCCGCCTTCAGAAGAGCTACCTGACTTTTCAGACTGAATACGCTGATAAATCTCTTCACGATGAACTGAAACTTCTTTTGGTGCATTAACACCAATACGAACTTGATTACCCTTTACGCCTAAAACGGTGACAGTAACTTCATCACCAATCATCAGTGTTTCACCAACACGACGAGTCAATATCAGCATTTTTTGCTCCTTTAGTTCCTAATTCTGCTTATACGGCATTATTCCGTTATGACCTTATTATACGGTCAGCTTAGTACAAATTAATAGTGTTCTGATAAAAAACACCCTTTTATTGCATGTTAATTCGTTTAAATGTGCCGCACATCGCTGATTTATCGGGATCAGGCATGACAGATAACCAAGATAGTAATGGCAGTCAGTTAAACCAGCATTAAATTTAACACTTTAAACTGTACCTCAGCTTAAGCTTCAATCAATATGGCACAAAAAAAGCGCTCATGGAGCGCTTTTTTCTATTGAGGTAACTTAGGCCAAACGTTCTGACAACCAAGGGATAACAGAATCCAGTGCGCCTGCTAACTTCTCGGGCTCACTGCCACCGGCCTGGGCCATGTCTGGGCGTCCACCGCCCTTACCGCCCACCTGAGCGGCCACCATAGCCACCAGCTCACCGGCCTTGACCTTACCGGTCAAGTCTTTGGTTACGCCGGCAATCAGGTTCACTTTAGCGTCGCCAGCGATGCCAAGCACAACTATGCCAGATTGCAGCTTCTGCTTAAGCTCATCCTGCAGGCCACGCAGTGCACCGGCCTCAACACCTTCCAGCAGCTTAACCAGTACCTTAACACCGGCAAGCTCCTGAGCCTCACCGGCCAGATCGGCGCTGGTCGCGGCCGCGAGCTTGTCTTTAAGCTGAGACAGCTCTTTCTCAAGCTGCTTAGTCTTATCCAGCTGGGCTTTGAGCTTAGCCACTACCGAGGCGCTGTCGCCCTTAAGTAGCGCGGCAGCTTGTTCAAGCTGCGCCTGCTGCTCACCCACAAAGGCGATTGCTGCAGCTCCTGTGACCGCCTCGATACGACGGATACCGGCTGCGATACCGCCTTCAGAGGTGATCTTAAACAGACCGATATCGCCTGTGCGGCCTACGTGAGTACCACCACACAGCTCGATAGAGAAGTCACCCATGGTTACCACACGAACCTGTGAGTCATATTTCTCACCAAACAAGGCCATGGCGCCTTTCTCTTTCGCCTGGTCGATATCCATAACCTCGGCCTTCAGCTCGTGGTTGCGACGGATCTGAGTGTTAACCAGATCTTCGACCTGCTTAAGCTCTTCACGCTTAACTGCCTCGAAGTGAGAGAAGTCGAAACGCAGACGCTCAGGCTCAACCAGAGAGCCCTTCTGGCTCACGTGAGTGCCCAGCACCTGACGCAGCGCGGCGTGCAGCAAGTGAGTCACAGAGTGGTTCAACTCGGTGCGATGTCTGAGCTTCTTGTCTACTGCAGCGTTAAGGGTTTGACCCATAGCGATACTGCCGGCCTTAACCAGACCTATATGACCCATTGCCTGACCATATTTTTGCGTGTCCTTCACCTCGAACTCGACACCTTCTGCGCTCAGCTGGCCCTTGTCACCACACTGGCCACCAGATTCGCCATAGAATGGCGTGCTATCGAGCACCACCACACCTTGGTCGCCTTCGGCTAGCGCGTCGACCGCCTGACCATCGACATAGAGGCCGATGACCTTGGCTTCGCCATTAAGATCGCTATAACCGCAGAACTCGGTCTCGGCATCGATCTTCAGGCTGTCGTTGTAATCCGTATCGAACTGACCCGCCGCCTGGGCGCGACTGCGCTGCTCGGCCATGGCCGCTTCGAAGCCAGCTTCATTGACCGTGATGTCACGCTCGCGGCAGACGTCAGCCGTCAAATCAACCGGGAAACCATAGGTGTCGTACAGCTTAAAGGCGGTCTCGCCATCAAGCTCCTTACCCTCTAGCTGGCTCAGGGCATTGTCGAGAATACCAAGACCACGTTCGAGCGTACGAGCAAACTGCTCCTCTTCCGCCTTCAGCGCCTTTTCGACGATCGCCTGGGTTGCCACTAGCTCTTTAGCCGCATCGCCCATCACTTCGATCAGTGTAGGCACCAGCTTGTAGAAGAAGGCCTCGGTAGCACCTAGCTTGTTACCATGACGCACGGCGCGGCGGATGATGCGGCGCAATACGTAACCACGGCCCTCGTTTGATGGCATCACGCCATCGGCCACTAAGAAGGCGCAAGAGCGGATATGGTCGGCGACAACACGCAGCGACTTGTTCTCCAGATCGGTCACGCCGAGGATCTCGGCGGTCTTCTTGATCAGTGACTGGAAGATATCGATCTCATAGTTTGAGTGCACACCCTGCATGATAGCAGCGATACGCTCGATGCCCATGCCGGTATCGACAGAAGGCTTAGGGAGTGGATCCATGGTGCCGTCGGCTTGACGGTTATACTGCATGAAGACTATGTTCCAGATCTCGATAAAGCGGTCACCATCTTCTTCCGGCGTACCGGGACGGCCGCCCCAGATGTGTTCGCCGTGATCGTAAAAGATCTCGGTACAAGGACCGCAAGGACCGGTGTCGCCCATCTGCCAGAAGTTATCAGAAGCGTATGCCGCCCCCTTGTTATCGCCGATGCGGATGATGTTCTCGGCCGCGACGCCAATCTCTTTGTTCCAGATCTCGAAGGCTTCATCGTCTGTCTCATAGACGGTGACACACAGGCGCTCTTTTGGCAGCTTGAGTTCTTCGGTCAGGAAGGTCCAGGCGAAGCGAATCGCATCTTGCTTGAAATAATCACCGAAGCTGAAGTTACCCAGCATTTCGAAGAAAGTGTGATGACGTGCGGTGTAACCGACATTATCCAGGTCGTTGTGCTTACCACCGGCGCGCACGCAGCGCTGTGCCGTGGTGGCGCGGCTGTAGTCGCGCTTGTCTTCCCCAAGGAAAACATCTTTAAATTGGTTCATCCCTGCGTTGGTAAATAGCAAGGTGGGATCATTGCCAGGTACCAGTGAACTGCTGTCCACAACCTGGTGACCGTTTCTGCGGAAAAACTCCAAGAAAGCACTTCTCAGCGCTGCAGTGGTTTGATACATGAAATCATCCTGAATTTGATTATTTTAGCGATGAAAGCAAAAGGCTCACCGACGATGCTCAGTTAGTCCAGCATTATAAGCAGTCTATGGATGAACAACCAGTGGTTTAGCCGAGGATCCCCAAAGAAAGCGTAAAAAGCCTGAGTTTCAATTGGGTCTTATAGAGGCTGAGTACTAATGGAGATAAAACGAGATCAGGATAGTGAACTAGAGCCCAGTATTACTCCTGGTAAAGATGAGGATATTAGTCGAAGTCTGGATCTACCTCTAAGGCATAGGCGACCTGATCGAAGCCAAAACCTTGGGAGAGAAGATAACGCACTCGTTTGGCGCGCTCTTTCTGATCTTCGATGGGGCCGCTAGTGGCATATTTCTTAGCAGCCTTCTGTCTCGCCAGCTCGAACCAGTCGCAGTCGCTCTGATTGAGGCTAGACTCGATAATCTCTTTGGCCAGTCCCTTCTGGGACATAGATTGGCGTATCTTGTTCTGACCATGGCCTTTAGCGATATGAGAGCTCAGCAAGAGCCCGGCAAACCTGGCATCATCGAGATATCCCTGGCTTTCACATTGACCAAGGACAGCCTCTATCTCGCCGTCCAGAAAACCTTTCTGGTTCAGCTTACTCTTTATCTGATAGCGGGAATAATCGCGGCGAGCCAGCAGGCCCACCGCGACTTGCATCGCCGACATAGTCATTGAGAAACCATAGTCATAACAAAATCATTGTCATTACAAAGCCAGAGTCTTAAGGCAAGGCTTAGTTGACTCGGCGAGCTTAAAATACTTCACCGGTTTCCAGGTCGACGTTCTCATCGCCTGTGGCCGACTGAGCCACCGCTTGACCACCGCCCAGCAACATGGCGCGTAACGCCTGGTCGATTTCGGCGCCAATCTCTGGGTTCTCAACCAGGTATTTACCGGCATTGGCACGGCCCTGGCCAATCTTGTCACCCTTGTAGCTGTACCAAGCACCTGACTTTTCAATCAACTTGTGCATCACACCAAGGTCTACCAACTCACCGGTACGGTTAATACCTTCACCATAAAGGATCTGGAACTCTGCCTGTTTGAATGGCGCGGCAATCTTGTTCTTCACCACCTTAACGCGAGTCTCGTTACCAATGACCTCTTCACGATCCTTGATGGCGCCGGTGCGACGAATATCCAGACGAACAGAGGCGTAGAACTTAAGTGCGTTACCACCGGTAGTGGTCTCAGGGTTACCGAACATCACGCCTATCTTCATACGGATCTGGTTGATGAAGATCAGCAAGGTGTTAGATTGCTTGAGGTTACCCGCTAGCTTACGCATCGCCTGGCTCATCATACGCGCCGCAAGGCCCATGTGAGAATCACCGATCTCACCCTCAATTTCCGCCTTAGGCGTAAGGGCCGCAACCGAGTCGACGATGATCACGTCGACGGCACCAGAACGAGTCAGGGCGTCACAGATCTCAAGCGCCTGTTCACCGGTATCAGGCTGAGAACACAGCAGGTTATCGATATCCACACCGAGTTTTTGTGCATAGATAGGATCCAGTGCGTGCTCGGCGTCGATGAAGGCACAAACCTTACCTTCGCGCTGGGCCGCGGCAATCACTTCCAGTGTAAGGGTGGTCTTACCCGAAGATTCAGGACCATAGATCTCAACGATACGACCCAGTGGCAGACCGCCTGCGCCCAATGCAACGTCAAGCGACAGAGAACCCGTTGAGATAGTCTCAACATCCATAGAGCGGTTTTCACCTAACTTCATGATAGAGCCTTTACCAAACTGCTTCTCAATCTGCCCAAGGACCGCGCTCAGGGCTTTCTCTTTATTCGCATCAATCTTCATTCTGCTTTCCTCTCAATCACAGACGCTGCGCTGTGGGGTATCCGTTAAGTTAAAGCCCGCTGACCGTTTCCGCATCGCTTTAGGCTGTCTCAATATGCAACCTAGTATACTGTACAATCATACAGTATCAAGTACTGTATGCGATTATTTTTACCTAAGCTCAGACAAAGTCGGCTTACCAGCCCCAGTCGCATTAGCGCTAAATTTATCCAAACAGACAGGATAAATGCGCAACCTCCATCAATTTATTGTTAGTATTGTGGCCATTCATTCTGTGCTGGCCGCGGGGCTATGACAGACATTTTTGTAGCAGGATACCTTGGTTAATTCATGAACGCCGTCGATACTCAACATCTTGAAAAGCACACCCCCATGATGCGTCAATATCTGACGCTGAAAGCCGAAACACCCGATATGTTGCTTTTTTATCGTATGGGAGATTTTTACGAGCTCTTCTACGACGATGCTAAGCGGGCCTCAGAACTGCTGGGGATCTCCCTCACGGCGCGTGGCAAGAGTGGCGGCGATCCTATCCCCATGGCAGGCATCCCCTACCATGCGGTGGAAGGCTACCTGGCAAAGCTGGTGCAGCTCAGGGTATCTGTGGCGATCTGCGAGCAGATAGGCGATCCCGCCACCACCAAGGGGCCGGTAGAACGTAAGATTGTTCGCATCGTCACTCCGGGTACGCTTACAGATGAGGCCCTGCTGCAGGAGCGGCAGGACAACCTGCTGGCCGCCGTCTATCACGGCAAGGTGGGTTTTGGTTACGCGACCCTGGATGTCTCATCCGGCCGCTTCGTGGTCACCGAACTGGCCAGCAAAGAGGCGCTGGAAGCCGAGCTGCAACGCACCAATCCAGCGGAGCTGCTCTACAGCGAAGATTTCAGCGAGCCGGCTTTGATCGCCTCACTGTCGGGTAAGCGTCGCCGCCCCGAATGGGAGTTCGACTACGACACCAGCTACAAGCTACTGCTGGAACAGTTCGGCACCAAAGATCTCTATGGCTTTGGCCTGGGGGAAGTCAGGCTATCGCTACAGGCGGCCGGCTGTCTTATCCAGTATGTGAAAGATACCCAACGCACCGCCCTGCCCCATATCAACGCTATCACCCGCTTCAATCAGTGCGACAGCATAGTACTGGACGCGGCCACCCGTAAGAATCTGGAGCTGACCCGCAACCTGCAAGGCGGTAGCGACAACACCCTGGCCTCGGTACTGGATAACACGGCGACCCCCATGGGCAGCCGTATGTTGCAGCGCTGGATCCATGAGCCGCTGCGCAACCATAACATCATCCGCGCCCGTCATGATGCCATTGACGAGCTTCTGGACAACGGCTATCACGAAAACCTGCATGAACAGCTAAAAGCCCTGGGCGACATAGAACGTATCACGGCGCGTCTGGCCATTCGTAGTGCCCGCCCGCGTGACTTTGCCCGTCTGCGTCAGGCACTAGCCCTGCTGCCCGAGATACAGCAGCAGCTGGTAGACTGCAACAGCCAGCACCTCAAGGCGCTCTCGAGTCACCTGGGCGACTTCCCCGAGGAGCATGCCTTGCTCAGCCGCGCCATAGTTGATAATCCGCCTATGCTGATCCGCGACGGCGGCGTGATCAAAGAGGGCTATCACAGCGAGCTGGATGAATGGCGCAAACTCAGCCAGGGAGCGACCGACTACCTCGCCGAGCTGGAAGCCCGGGAGAAGGCTGCCACCGGCGCCTCGACTCTGAAGGTGGGCTACAACCGGGTGCACGGCTACTACATAGAGGTGAGTCGCCGCGAGTCTGATCTTGTGCCTATGAGCTACCAGCGCAGACAAACCTTAAAAAATACCGAGCGTTATATCGTCGCCGAGCTTAAAGAACATGAGGAGAAGGTACTCTCCAGTCAGGGCAAGGCGCTGGCGTTGGAGAAACAGCTATGGGAAGAACTGTTCGATCTATTAATGCCCCGCCTGCACGAGCTACAGGCCTTCGCCCGCGCCGCCGCCGAGCTTGATGTGATCACCAACTTTGCCGAGCGTGCCGAGCAGCTGGACTATCACAGGCCAGAACTCACGGCCCAGAGCGGCATACATATCGAGGCGGGAAGACACCCAGTGGTCGAGCGCGTCAGTCAGACGCCATTTATCGCCAACCCTGTCAGCCTCAACCCGGCGAGGCGCATGCTGATCGTCACCGGTCCTAACATGGGCGGTAAGTCGACCTATATGCGCCAGGTGGCTCTGATCACCCTTATGGCCCATATAGGTAGCTTCGTGCCGGCCCAGAAGGCCGCCATCGGCCCTGTGGATCGTATCTTTACCCGTATCGGCGCCGCGGACGATCTCGCCTCCGGCCGCTCGACCTTCATGGTTGAGATGACGGAAACCGCCAACATACTGCATAACGCGACGCCCGAGAGCCTGGTATTGATGGATGAGATTGGCCGCGGTACCTCGACCTATGATGGCTTGTCGCTAGCCTGGTCCGCCGCCGAGCATCTGGCGCAGAACTTAAAATCTATGACCCTGTTTGCCACCCACTATTTCGAGCTTACCCAACTGCCTGATCAGATGAAAAATGTGGCCAACGTGCACCTCGATGCCATAGAGCATGACGACACCATCGCCTTCATGCACGCGGTGCAGGAGGGGGCGGCGAGTAAGAGTTATGGCCTTCAAGTCGCGGCGCTGGCTGGTGTTCCGGCCAAGGTAGTTCAGGCCGCCAAGCACAAGCTGCATCATCTTGAGAGCCGGGATAGAGAGGAGGGGCTCCCCGAACTGAGACAGGCCCAGCTGAGTCTGACCATGCCGGAGACCTCAAAGGCGCTGGACAGGTTAGATACCATAGATCCCGACAGCCTGACGCCAAGACAGGCGCTTGATCTTCTCTATGAGCTCAAGCAGCTACGCTAAGCTTTCGAGCACTTATAAGCTAAGCTATTTGAGCTCTTAAAAGTCAATAGAACTACGACGAGTAACAAAACCTAGACAGCAAAAAAGCGCACCTTTTTGGATGCGCTTTTTTTAATTCTGGGGTCGGCCCTTCAAGACACAGGTTTACACCTTAAGGCGCTTTCCGCGAGTTTCTCCATAAGACGCTAGCATTGTTATCAACCTTTCAGTCTCTACCGACTGCTCACAAAGGCGATAACAAGAAAGCCGCGGTAATCCTTAGCCTACACCCCGATACACTTTTTATACTCTGAAGATAGCTTCTACCGATAATCCTTGAGCACTGAGCAGATCTCTAAGCCGCTTCAGGGCTTCCACCTGTATTTGGCGTACTCTCTCTCGGGTCAGGCCTATCTCTTTACCGACATTTTCGAGGGTCGATGGCTCATAACCAAGTAGACCGAAACGACGGGCAAGTACTTCTCTCTGCTTGCTGTTCAGCTCGTCTAGCCAACGCACAACAGACTTAGACATATCATCATCTTGCACCTTGTAATCCGGACCCACACAATCGTCATCGGCTAATACGTCAAGCAGTGCCTTATCGTTGTCACCACCCAGTGGGGTATCGACCGAGGTGATACGCTCGTTAAGCTTGAGCATCTTACTAACATCGCTGCTTGGCAGGTCTAACTGCTCGGCGATCTCTTCTGCGGTTGGCTCATGATCTAGCTTGTGCGCGAGTTCCCTGGCGGTACGAAGGTAAACATTCAGCTCCTTCACCACATGAATAGGCAGGCGAATGGTACGGGTTTGGTTCATGATGGCACGTTCTATGGTCTGGCGGATCCACCAGGTGGCATAGGTTGAGAAACGGAAGCCGCGTTCGGGATCGAACTTTTCGACGGCGCGGATCAAACCTAAGTTACCTTCTTCAATCAGATCCAGTAAGGCTAAACCACGATTGTTATAACGACGTGCAATTTTTACGACGAGTCTGAGATTACTCTCAATCATACGGTTGCGAGATTTTTCACAGCCTTTTAGGGCCTTACGTGAGAAATAAACCTCCTCTTCCGCACTCAATAGGGGGGAAAATCCAATTTCACTTAAATACAGCTGAGTGGCATCTAAGTTCTTTTGTAAGTCATCTTGTACTTGCTGTTCTAGTTCTGCGTCTTTCAAAACCTCCTTGCTGTTGGTCACTGATAGATCAGACTCATTCTTAGACAAGTCCACTAAGGGCTCCGCCACGGCGGTAGATTGTTTACGACCCATAATATGCTCTCCCAAATTTTACATGCTAATTTACTGCACTTTACTGTCCTCCAATTGCCAAAATGGCGCCTATAAAATTATGATTTAGGCAAAAATTTAAGTGGGTCGACGGATTTGCCGTGATACCGTATCTCGAAATGCAGCATCACCCTATTGGTACCCGTCTGTCCCATTTTCGCCACCGTTTGTCCCGCGGTAACGAACTGCTTCTCTTTTACTAAGATCTTATCGGCATGAGCATAAGCACTGAGATAGTCATCGCTATGCTTAATGATCACCAGATTGCCGTATCCCCTTAGCGCATTTCCTGCATACACCACTCGCCCATCGGCGGCTGCCTGAATGCGATCGCCTCGGGATCCTGCGATCTTAATCCCTTTATTACCTTGTTCCTTGGTAGAGAATGTGCCGATCAACTTGCCTTTAACGGGCCAATGCCAGCGCTGGACCTTCTTTGGTAGGGTGCTACTGGGCTTATGGATAACGCCGTTAACATTTTGTTGATCAGTTGTTACAGCGTACGCAGATTTATCGCCCCGATCAAGCGATTTTTTCGCCGGTGCCATTTTACTGACGCTAGCCTGCTGACTAGAATTAACTGTTTGTTTAGGTTGATTTTTAGCTGTATTTTGTTGCGTTTTTTTACTCAATACCTGAGTGCTACGCTGGGTCTTGCTATTTGTAACAGCGTTTGTCGATTTAAGCTTTAAAACCTGCCCTGGATAGATGGTATAGGGCTTGCGAAGCCCGTTATATCGGGCAATTTCGGAAAAATCTTTGTTGGCCGCCCAGGCGATCGAATAGAGGGTATCGCCGCGCTTGACCTTGTAGTGGTCGGAGGTGAGGCCTCCCTTTTTATAGGCTTTCTTCACCGGCGAGTTGACGTTCACCACGGGAGCGGGAGTATGGGCCTGAAAACTACAGCCGCTCAGTAGACAGCTAAGCATTAAGGCACACAGTATGCCTACTGGCTTTTGACAAATCCTCAACCGACTCGGGGCGCTTAGCATAGCGGCTCCCCTATTCCCTTAACGTCGGCGCACCAGATGACAGCCACCACTAGGCAAGTTCACCATTGACCAAAGGCACAAACTTCACCATCTCTATGGTCTGGGAATGAAATTGACCGCCCTTACGAACCACACGCATCAGTTGCTGTGTCTCCTCGCCGACAGGGATCACCAGCACGCCACCATCGGCCAGCTGTTGCAGTAGCGCCTGTGGCACACTGCTGGCCGCCGCCGTCACCATGATGGCGTCGAAGGGCCCCTTGTTGGCCCACCCTTTCCAGCCGTCGCCATACTTAAAGGAGACATTATGCAGATCGAGCCGCTTGAGACGCTGTCGCGCCTGGATCTGCAGACTCTTGATCCGCTCAACCGTGCATAGCTCATCCACCAGCTGCGCCAAGATAGCCGCCTGATAGCCTGAGCCTGTGCCTATCTCCAGCACCCTTTTGGGACGCGACTCTAACAGGAGTTCTGTCATGCGCGCCACGATATAAGGCTGAGAGATGGTTTGCCCCTGTCCTATGGGCAGAGCAGTATTTTCATAGGCCTTATGGCCCAGGGCCGCATCGAGAAATAGTTCTCTTGGCGTTTTCGCCACCACTGCTAAGACATCGGCATTAGCGATTCCCGCCCCCTGAAGGTGACGTGCCAGATTCAATGCCGCCGTAGTGGCTACCCCATTCATAATTGCTCTATCCATTGCTTTATCTTTGATACTTGTTCAAACGCGGTCAGATCCACCGTTAAGGGGGTCACCGACACATAGCCGTTGGCCACGGCATGAAAATCTGTGCCTTCGCTGGCGTCTTGCTCTTCACCCGGCGGGCCGAGCCAGAATATCTCCCGTCCGGCCGGGTCTTGCATACGCACCATGCCTTCGGCTTTGTGTCTGGCGCCCAGACGGGTCACTCTAATGCCCTTGATCTCATCGAGCGGCAGATCCGGCACATTCACATTTAAGATCTGATCCGACGCGATAGGGCTATCGATCAGACCCGCCACTATCTTACAGGCATAGTAAGCCGCCGTGTCATAGTGCTTTAGCTCTCGGCCCACCAGAGAGATGGCAATCGCCGGCAAGCCCAGAAAACGCCCCTCCATCGCCGCCGCAACCGTGCCGGAATAAAGGGTATCATCCCCCATGTTCGCACCGGCGTTGATGCCAGAAACCACGATATCCGGTTCATGGGCATAAAACTCGCGAATCGCCAGATGCACGCAATCGGTCGGCGTGCCACTGACGGAAATATAACCATTATCTAACTTATTAATTCGCAAAGGGTTAGTCAAGGTTAACGAGTTACTGGCACCCGAACAGTTGCGATCAGGACCGACCGTCATCACCTCATAGTGCTTCGCCAGGGCATTGGACAGCGCCGCGATCCCCGGCGCCGTGATGCCATCGTCATTGCTTACCAATATCTTAATCATGGGCTTGCTCGCTCGCTGCGGCCTTTCTGGCCTGATATTCCCGCTCTTTGACATCTTGATAATTCACCAGTTCCCGCAGCACAGAGGTGGCAAAGCTACCGGCAGGCAGGGCGAACTTAATCACTAAGGTGTCTTCCTGGATCTCATAGCTCAGCTGCTGCGGCACGAGAAGCAGCGGACGGCGCTCTTGATTGAGCCCCGCCTGCTCGAGGCCAGCAAGATCTTCAGGATACTGACCGCAAACGCCCTGCTCGAAGGCTAACGCCTCGGCCTCACTCAATGCCTGGCCCCGACCCCACATGGGCGCCGAGAGTTGAATATCGTTTTCCGCCAGACGAGCATAAAGCGCTTCATCCCAGGGATTGGCCACGAAGTAGCTCTTGCTGCCGGCCAACATCACACAGTCACCATCGAGTGTATTGAGCTGGTGTAGACGAAGTCGCTCACTCACTACCTGATTAAAGAGATGAGAGCGCACCGCCGAGAGGTAGATGCTACGCTTATTTCTGTCTTTCACCTTCTTTTTGCCCGAGAGCATCTGACGACCGAAAATCAGGTTCTTTCCGTCATGGCCGAAACGCTGCTCGCCAAAATAGTTAGGCACGCCTGTGGCTTTAATCAGCTCGATGCGCCGCACCAGAGCGTCCATATCAGACACGGCCCTTAAAGTCAGGATAAAGCGGTTACCGGCCAGGGCGCCGGTGCGCAGCTTCTTACCATGACGGGCGCTTGATAGCACCGTGAGCTGCTCGCTATTGAGCGACTCCCAGTCTGGCATGCTCTTGCCGGGAATACGCACCCCAAACCACTGCTCTGTAATCGCGTGTCTGTCTTTCTGGCCGGCAAAGGTCACCTCTTTTGGGTGCACGCCGGCAAAGCTTGAGAGCATGCGCGCCACATCGGCGGTATTTAACCCCTCCTTGCGGATGTGCAGCATGTGATGCTCGCCCTCGCCCGTAGGAAGAAATGGCAAGATCTCCTGCACGATAAAATCGCTGTTGAAGGTTCTTAAGTCGGCGCTCGCCTCAGGCTGGCCATGCAAATAATGTAGTGGGGTCATAACTCTCTCTTATCTCGGGGCGGTGCACATCAGCACCACGGCTTCCACCGCTATCCCCTCTTTGCGTCCGGTAAAGCCAAGCTTCTCTGTGGTGGTGGCCTTGACGTTGATCGCCTCTATGTCGCTTTCAAGATCCTTGCTCAGACACTCGCGTATCGCCTGAATGTGTGGCAGCATCTTAGGGGCCTGGGCAATTATGGTGACATCCAGGTTACCCAGCCTATAGCCCTTATCCAGCGCCAGCTGGTAGCAATGACGTAGCAGCACGCGGCTGTCGGCCCCCTTAAAGTCTGGGTCGGTATCGGGGAAATGTTTACCTATATCTCCAAGCGCCATGGCGCCGAGAATCGCATCTGAGATGGCATGCAGCACCACATCACCGTCCGAATGGGCCACCAAGCCAGTGTCATAGGGGACTTCAACGCCGCCTAAGATCAGCGGCAACTCGCCGCCAAATTTATGCACATCGAAACCATGGCCGATACGTATATTCATCTGTCATTCACCTGTACTGGAATTGGGGTCACTGGCGGCCGCCTGTAGATAGAGCGCCGCCAGTTGCAGATCCTCTGGATGGGTCACCTTGATGTTATCGAAACGCCCGCTTACCAACAGCGGCTGGCCACCGGCCCACTCCATCGCCGAGGCCTCATCGGTAATGGCGACCTGCGCCGCCAGGGCATCAAACAGATTCTGCTTAAGGCTGGTCACGGGAAACAGCTGGGGAGTGAGCGCATGCCAGAGATTCTCCCGGCATACCGTCTCTTGTATCGCGCCGCCTTTACCTGAACGCTTCATGGTGTCGCGTACCGGCATGGCGAGGATGGCGCCCTGCTCATGGCCTTCTTCTGTCTCACAGGCGGCGATCAGCTTATCGATATCGGCCGCACTTAAGCAGGGACGGGCCGCGTCATGCACAAGCGCCCAGGCAGATTGAGATGCAACCTTGAGGGCGCTTAGCACAGAATCGGCGCGCTCTTTGCCGCCAATAACAGTCGTCAATTTAGGGTGGTTCGCCTGACTCAGCTTGGCGAAATGGGTATCTTCTGGGCTTAGGGCAAGGATCACCTTGTCGATGCGTGGATGTTCCAGCAGGCGATCTAGGGTGTGCGCCAGGATAGCTTGATGATTTAACATCAGATATTGCTTGGGGATCTCGGCGCCCATTCGCGCGCCGATCCCGGCGGCGGGCACAATAGCAACCAGCTCTTGTATGCGACTAATCATAGATGTTAACTCGTGTCACTTTTTAGGCGAAACCGGCTGAGCCTACTGCTCGCCAATCTCGGCTTTACGCTGAGGCTCACCCACTACACGAAAGAAGGTCTCTCCCTGTTTCACCATCCCCAGCTCGTTACGGGCGCGTTCTTCCAGCGCCTCGGTACCGCGTCTAAGGTCGAGAATCTCTTCTTTGAGTACCTGATTTCGTTCGATGAGTTTGGCGTTACTCTCGCGCTGCAACTTGATCTGTTCCTGCAGCTGAAAAGATTCGGGAAGGCTATTTTGTCCCCACCAGAGTCGATACTGGAGCAGACCAAGCAGCACAAACATGGCGATAAGAAGTCGCTTCATCCTTAATGGGCTTTATCTCTGTTAAAAGGCTGAACTGATATTACAACAAAAAAGGCCACCTAGTGGTGGCCTTTTACCAAATTAACCGTAAAAACTCGGTTATGCTTGGCCTTTGATCTCGCTACGACCCTTGTAAGGTGCTTTTTCACCTAACTGCTCTTCGATACGTAGCAGTTGGTTGTACTTAGCAACACGGTCACTACGGCACAGAGAACCCGTCTTGATTTGGCCAGCCGCAGTCGCTACTGCCAGATCAGCGATGGTCGCATCTTCGGTCTCGCCGCTACGGTGAGAGATAACCACAGTGTAACCAGCGTCTTTCGCCATGCGGATTGCCGCCAGGGTCTCGGTCAGAGAACCAATTTGGTTGAACTTGATCAGGATAGAGTTCGCGATCTTGTTCTCGATACCACGGCTCAGGATCTTAGTGTTGGTTACGAACAGATCGTCACCCACTAGTTGGATCTTGTCGCCCAGGATTTGAGTCTGGTAAGCCCAGCCATCCCAATCTGATTCGTCGAGACCATCTTCGATAGACACGATTGGGTACTCTTCGGTCAGAGACTTCAGGAAGTCAGAGAAACCGTTTGAGTCAAATACCTTGCCTTCGCCAGACAGGTCATATTGACCGTCTTTGTAGAATTCAGAGGCTGCACAGTCAAGGGCCAGTGTCACGTCTTCACCCAGCTTGTAACCGGCTTTTTCTACCGCAACTTTGATAACCGCCAGTGCATCGGCGTTAGACGCTAAGTTAGGCGCGAAACCACCTTCATCACCCACTGCAGTGTTAAGACCCTTCTCTTGCAGAACCTTCTTCAGGTTGTGGAAGATCTCGGCGCCCATGCGTAGCGCTTCACGGAAGCTCTTAGCACCAACAGGCTGAACCATGAACTCTTGGATATCAACGTTGTTGTCGGCGTGCTCACCACCGTTAAGGATGTTCATCATAGGCACAGGCATAGAGTACTGGCCAGGAGTACCGTTTAGCTCGGCGATGTGCGCGTACAGCGGCATGCCTTTGAAGGCAGCAGCGGCTTTAGCAGCAGCCAGAGACACGGCTAAGATAGCGTTAGCGCCCAGCTTGTCTTTGTTTTCAGTGCCATCCAGGTCGATCATGATCTGATCCAGCTCGGCTTGCGCCGTCGCATCTTTACCCATTAGGGCATCACGGATCTGACCATTGATGTTAGCCACAGCGGTCAAAACGCCTTTACCCATGTAACGGCTCTTGTCACCATCACGCAGCTCTAGTGCTTCGCGGCTACCGGTAGATGCACCAGATGGAGCAGCTGCCATGCCTACGAAACCGCCATCTAGATGCACTTCCGCTTCAACCGTTGGGTTACCGCGTGAATCCATGATCTCGCGACCAATGACATTGATAATTTTAGCCATAATTTCCTCGACTTTAAGTTTAAGATTTAAGTTTAAAAGTTAATGCAAAACTAAAATTCTTATCGCTAAATTTACATCATCTGAAACAAAAAAGCCGCCTCCGAGAGTCGGAAGCGGCCCTTGTATAAAGATTAGCCTAAATCGCGTTTTTGGTACGCAACGGCTGCAGCAACGAAACCTTGGAACAATGGCTGACCATCGCGAGGCGTTGATGTAAATTCAGGGTGGAACTGACCCGCCACGAACCATGGGTGGTTAGGGAGTTCAATCATTTCAACCAGCTGACGATCTGTCGACAGACCGCTGAATACCAAGCCGGCTTTCTCTAAACGTTCTCTGTATGTGTTGTTCACTTCGTAACGATGACGGTGACGCTCTACACAGGTCAGTCCCTTGTAGGCTTCCGCCGCCTTAGTACCTTCGATCAGATGACACAGCTGCGCGCCTAGACGCATGGTGCCACCGAGATCTGATTCTTCATGACGTTGCTCGATATTACCTTTTTCGTCAATCCATTCTGTGATCAAGCCCACAACTGGATGCGGCGTGTCTTTGTTGAACTCGGTTGAATGCGCATTTTCTAAACCAGCCACGTGGCGCGCAAACTCGATCAGCGCAACCTGCATACCCAGACAGATACCGAAGTAAGGTAGGTTGTTCTCACGGGCGTACTGGGCCGCCATGATCTTACCTTCGACGCCGCGCTCACCGAAACCGCCCGGAACCAAGATACCGTCAAGGCCTTCCAGCACTTCAGTGCCCTTGGCTTCGATGTTTTGTGAATCGATATACTTGATGTTGACCGACACGCGGTTGAATAGGCCGGCATGTTTCAGCGCTTCGTTCACCGACTTGTATGCATCTGGCAGTTCGGTGTACTTGCCCACCATACCGATAGTGACTTCACCGGTTGGGTTGGCTTCTTGATAGATAACATTTTCCCACTCAGACAGATCGGCTTCTCTGCACTCAAGGCCGAAACGCTTGGTGACCAGATCGTCCAGACCTTGCGCCTTCAGCAGTGCAGGGATCTTGTAGATGCTATCGACATCTTTCAGGGAGATCACCGCGCGCTCTTCAACGTTACAGAATAGCGAGATCTTCGCCTTCTCGTTAGACGGAATCGCACGGTCACCACGGCAAACCAGTACGTCTGGCGCGATACCGATCGAACGCAGCTCTTTCACCGAGTGTTGTGTCGGCTTGGTCTTCACTTCGCCCGCCGCGCCCAGGAAAGGCACCAGGGTCAAATGCATAAACAGAGTACGATCACGGCCAAGTTCTACGCCCAACTGACGAATAGACTCAAGGAAAGGCAATGACTCGATATCACCTACGGTGCCGCCGATCTCAACGATCGCCACGTCGTGCCCTTCTCCGCCCTCAAGCACTTTCTCTTTAATCGCATTGGTGATGTGTGGGATCACCTGAATGGTGGCCCCTAGGTAGTCGCCACGACGCTCTTTGCGCAGCACTTCCTCATAGATACGACCCGTGGTGAAGTTGTTACGACGGTTCATCTTGGTACGGATGAAACGTTCGTAGTGACCCAGGTCGAGGTCAGTTTCAGCGCCATCTTCGGTGACAAATACTTCACCGTGCTGGGTTGGGCTCATGGTACCCGGATCCAAGTTAATATAAGGATCCAACTTCATAATGGTTACGTTAAGGCCTCTAGCCTCTAAAATTGCCGCCAATGATGCTGCTGCAATGCCTTTACCTAGTGATGAAACCACGCCACCAGTAACGAAGATATACCTTGTAGTCATGCTGAACCTGAGAAAATGAGTTGGAAATATGTGCTTGTAAGAAAGCACTAGGACGGGGCGTTATTATATCAAAGCCCTTTGGATTCGACAAATAGGTAACGGCAACTATTTTAGCCTTTTAGGGGATCATTTCGCTTGACTTGCTCCCAATAGGCATCCAGTTCAGTGAGGCTATGCTCCTGCATCGCTTTACCTGACTGGGCCGCTAAGGTCTCGACGCCGCGAAAGCGATGTTCGAACTTATTGGTCGCCCGGCGCAGCGCCTGCTCTGGGTCCAGCTTGAGGTGTCTGGCCAGATTCACCACGGCAAACAGCAGGTCTCCCAGCTCATCTTCCATCTTGTCTCTGTCCTGGGCGGCAACCTCCACCATCACCTCGTCAATCTCCTCATGGATCTTGGCCACCACAGGCCCTAAGTCATTCCAGTCAAAGCCCACGGTCGCCACTCGGCGTTGCACCTTGGCGGCGCGGGTCAGGGCCGGCAGTGAGCGCGGAATATCATCAAGCACCGAATGTAGCGAGCGCCCGGCGCGCTCCTTGGCCTTGATGCTCTCCCAAGTTTCACGTACCGACTCGCTGGATGCCTGAGTCATCTCGCCAAACACATGGGGATGACGCTCAGTGAGCTTAGTACAGATCTTGTCCACCACCAGGTCGAAGTCGAACCTGCCCTGCTCCTTGCCCAGCTGACAATAGAAGATCACCTGAAACAGCAGGTCTCCAAGCTCACCGGGCAGTTCATCCAGGGCGCCGCGCTCTATGGTGTCGGCTACCTCGAAGGCCTCTTCCAGGGTAAAGGGCACTATGGTCTGATAGCTCTGGGCCTTGTCCCAGGGGCAACCCGTCTGCGGATCTCTGAGCCGCTCCATGATGGTCAGCAGCCTTTGGATATCTGATTTACTCTGCATCGCTTACCTCATCAAAAAGGCGGCCTGGGCCGCCTCTTACTCTTATCATCTGTGAACTTTGTGATTTCTATCTGCGCTTAGATATTCGGGCTCACCAAGCCACTAAAGACGTCGCGCCTCGATGACGCCGCTCACCTGAGACAGCTTGGCAATCACTCTGGATAGACCTTCCAGGTTATACAGCTCAAGTTCCAGCTCGATAGCCGCCGTCTGGGTCTTCACATCCGACGATGAGCTCATGGCCAACACGTTGGATTTCTCCGCCGCCAGCACAGAGGTGAGGTCTCTCAGCAGACCGCTACGGTCATTGGCCAGCACCTTGAGCTTAAGTTTATAGCCACCTGAGTAGTTCTCACCCCAGACCACATCGACGCTGCGCTCTGGGTGCACCCGCATCAGTTCTTTAACCTGCTCACAGTCGGCCCTGTGCACAGAGATCCCCCTGCCTTTGGTGATAAAGCCGAAGATCTCATCCCCAGGTACCGGCTGGCAACACTTGGCGATATGGCTGAGCAGGTTACCGACACCGTTGACCTCGACTTGGCCCTTGCCTTTTCCGGTTGAGCGCGCCTGGTTTTTCTTCAGCAGATCTTCCAGCGCCTCCTCTTCGGAGACCTCGTTGACCCGCATGCGGCTCTGTACGTGGTTGACCACCTGGTTGAGGCGAACGTCTCCGCCGCCGATACCGGCCAGTAGGTCATCCATCCCCACCATATTGAAACGCTCCACGGCGCTGTGGGCATCTTTCAGGGTCAATCCAGAACGTGCCAGCTCGGCCTCGAGCATCTCGCGCCCGGCGACGATATTCTTGTCCCTGTCTTGCTGTTTGAACCAGTGCTGGATCTTAGAGCGTGTACGCGACGCCTTGATATATCCCAGGTTAGGATTGAGCCAATCCCGCTTAGGGTTAGGGTGCTTGGAAGTGATGATCTCGACCCGCTCGCCGGTCTCCACCTGGTAGGTGAAGGGCACGATGCGACCGTCCACCTTGGCGCCGATACACTTATGGCCTACCTGTGAGTGAATATAATAGGCGAAATCCAGCACGGTGGAGCCCATGGGCAGATCCACCACGTCGCCGTTCGGGGTGAAGACATAGGCTCTGTCTTCAAACACCTGACTGCGAACCTCATCCACCAGGTTGCCACTCTCGGCCACATCTTCCTGCCACTGCAGGATCTTACGCAGCCAGTTGATCTTCTCTTCGTAGCCGCTCTGCTTACCCGTAGTGCCCTCTTTATACTTCCAGTGGGCGGCCACCCCCAGCTCGGCATCTTCATGCATCTGCTCGGTGCGGATCTGGATCTCCACCGTCTTGCCCTCTGGGCCCACCACTATGGTGTGAATCGACTGATAACCATTGGGTTTAGGGTTGGCGACATAGTCGTCGAACTCTTTTGGAATATGGTGCCAAAGGGTATGCACCACACCCAGGGCGCCGTAACAGTCCTGCAGGCGCTCGGTGACGATACGCACGGCGCGCACGTCAAACAGCTCATCGAAAGTGAGATCTTTGCCACGCATCTTCTTCCAGATGCTGTAAATATGTTTAGGCCTGCCATAGACCTTGGCGCGGATCTGCTCCTCGTCCAGACGCTGCTGCAACTGATTGACGAAGTTCTCTATGTAGATCTCACGGTCCATCCGCTTACCATCGAGCTGCTTGGCAATCTCTTTATAGGTATCAGGATGCAGATAACGGAAGGAGATATCTTCCAGCTCCCACTTGAGCTGACCTATGCCCAGGCGGTTGGCCAACGGCGCATAGATGTCCGCAATCTCCCGCGCCAGCAGCACACGGGTCTCTTCGTCGGCATTTTTCACTTCCCGCAGCAGGCAGATACGCTCGGCCAATTTGATCACCACGGCGCGGACATCTTCCACCATGGCCAGCAGCATCTTACGTATGTTGTCTATCTGGGGCTCCGCGTTGCGGCTCTGCTCGTTGACCTTGAGGGCGCCGATGGCGTCCATGGTCACCACACTGTTCACTAGCGTGGTGAGCTTGTCGCCAAACAGCTCCAGCATCTGCTCCTCAGTCAAGAGGCCGGCATCGAACACCACGAAGATCACCGCCGCCTGCAGGGTCTCGATATCCATGTTGAGCGGCGCGAGGATCTCAATCAGCTCGCGGGCGCGGCCGATCAGCAGGGTATCGTTAGCATCATGTTTCGCCACCAGGGCCTCTACCTGCTTTATTAGCGCAAGTAAGGTGCTGGCGTCATCGGCGTCACTCAGATAACGATTAACCCATTCGGTCAATTGAAAATCTGTGTCTTTAAAATGTGCTTCTCTAACAGATACCATCTACTGCATGTCCTTAAACTTAAGTGCTTGCCCCTAAATATTGCTCGACCTGTTACGTCACCCAAACCACGCTGGCTGACATCGCCAATACCAAACTCACTATCTTGGGGATTCCCCCGCCAATGTCAATTGATATGCGTCGACTATTTGGCCGCTTAATCGACTTATTTCTCCAACTCAAACAAGGCCATGGCCTCGATGTGATGGGTCTGAGGGAACATATCGATGAGTCCCAGGCGACTAAGCTGATAACCCTGTGCCAGCAGCGGCTCACAATCTCTGGCCAGACTCACAGGATTACAGGAGATATAGACGATCGCCTTGGGCTTCATCTTCTTTAACCATTGTAGACTCTCATAAGCGCCGGCTCTGGCAGGATCCAGCAGTAACTTGTCGATGCGGCCAAGCCAAGGGGCAGCGGAGAGATCTGCGCTGAGGTCACCGTGGTAGAACTCGGCCCCCTCGACACCGCTCACGGTCACATTGCGTCTTGCCTGCACCACCATGGCCTCGACCCCCTCGACGCCCACTACCTGGGCGCCCGCCTTGGCCAATGGCAGGGTAAAGTTGCCCACCCCGCAGAAGAGATCCAGCACCCGCTCGCCCGGCTGAATCTGTAGCCAGTCGATCGCCTGGGTCACCATCTGTTGATTGATCTCGCCATTGACCTGAATGAAGTTGCCCGGCGAGAAGCCAAGCTGACTGCCATCCTCCAGAGTATAGAAGGGCAGGCCCTCATCCCCCCAGAGGGTCTCAAGCTTGCCGTCATCATCGAGTAAGACAAGCCTCACCTTATGCTGCTCGCCAAATGTAGCTAGCAGAGCCTTATCTTTATCGTTCAGGGGGCTGGTGATACGTAGCACCACGCATGGGCCAGAGTCCACAGACAACAGCTCCACATGGCCCAGGCTGCGCTTGGCACTGAGGCGATTGAGGCATTGATTCAGCGGCGCGATAAGCTCAGACAATGATTTTGCCAGCACAGGGCAGACGTCGATATTAACCACCTCGCTGCTGGCCAGGGCGCGAAACCCCAGATTGAGCTGCTTTGTATCACGCAGGTACTGAGTCGCCAGACGGGCGCGGCGGCGATAATGCCAGCCTTCGCCGCTTAGCGGCTGGCTCATGGCCTGAGGCTGGGTGCGGCCCATCTTGTTGATCAGGTTCTCAAGCGCAGCCTGTTTGGCATCGCGCTGGGCAGAAAGCTCAAGATGCTGCAGGTCACAGCCGCCGCAGCGACCATAGTATGGGCAGCTTGGTTCTATTCGCGCGGCGCTGGCGCTCTCGACCTTAATCAGCTTGGCCTTGGCATGACGCTTCTTCTGCTCGACTATCTGCGCGGTCACGGTTTCATCCGGCAGCGCGCCGGGAATAAAGACGATTTTTCCCTGATGTTCTGCTATCCCCGCCCCCAGATGATCCAGCTGGCTAACATGGAAACTTTGCTTGGCCTGGGTTTGTTGTGTCTTGCGGGGTTTAGCTTTATAAAATTGTGCCATTTAGGCCTCTAAAACAATAAAAATACTAGTAAAGACTGCACAAAGTCTGGCAGTCTAATGTAACCTATATCCATCGTAGATAAATAATACCAACTCAATGAATAGTGCAGACAATATGACTAAATACAGCCTGAGAGCCTGGGTTCTCGTGCTGGCCTTAGCGCCCACTATTTTGGTTGGTATTTTACTTGGCAGCTATTTTACCATAAATCGTTTCTATGAGCTGGAAGAAAGCTTAATCGAACGAGGCGGCAATATCATTGAGCCGCTGGCCATCTCCGCCGAGATAGGCCTGGAAACTAAAAACTTCGAGACCACCAAACGCCTGATCACCTCGGTGCAGCTCAATAAATCCAACCTGGTGCAGTTTATTGCCATCTTCGACACTAACAACCGGGTGATAGTGACCTCGCATCACTATAAGAGCCACGAGTTTATGCGCTACAACGAGCCCATCGACTCGCTGCAGACCACAGAGGTGGAGCAGTTTGGCGACAGCATCATCATGCGTAGCCCCATCTTCTCCAGTCAGCGCGAACTTGTGGTCAGCCCCTACGACAGCAACTCCATGGCCCAGCAGGTCAACTCCGCCAAGCTCGGCTATATCGCCGTGCTGCTCAACAAGGAGAACGCCCTGCTGGAGCAGCACAGGGCCGCGGTGGCCGCCTTCATTATTGTGCTGATCGGGGTGCAGCTGAACCTACTGTTTACCTTCCGCTTGGTGAAAAACGTCACCCACCCCATTACCGAGATGGTGCGGGTGGTGGCCAAGATCCGCGAAGGCAAGCTTGACACTAGGGTTGATGGCAACCTTATCGGTGAGCTTGACCTGCTCAAGCGGGGTATCAATGCCATGGCGGGCTCCTTATCGGAATACCATGAGGAGATGCAGCAAAATATTGATCAGGCGACCTCAGATCTGCGCGAGACCCTGGAGCAGATCGAGATCCAGAACGTCGAGCTGGATCTCGCCAAGAAGCGCGCCCTGGAGGCCAGCCGCATCAAATCAGAGTTCTTGGCCAACATGTCCCACGAGCTGCGCACGCCGCTCAACGGGGTGATCGGCTTCGCCAAACAGCTATTGAAGACGCCGCTACACGCCAGTCAGCAGGACTACATCAAGACTATCGAGAAGAGCGCCACCAACCTCTTAGGGATCATCAACGACATCCTCGACTTCTCTAAGCTGGAGGCGGGCAAGATGGAGCTGGAAAACATGCCCTTTGCCCTGCGTGAGGTGATCGACGACACCATCTCTCTTCTGGCCAACAGCGCCAAGGAGAAAGATCTCGAGCTGGTGGTAGATATCGAACCTAGCATCAACGACAACGTCTCAGGCGATGCCCTGCGGGTCAGCCAGGTGATCACAAACCTGGTGGGCAACGCCATCAAGTTTACCGACAGCGGCAGCGTGCACCTCAAGATGCGCCTGACCAGCGAAGAGGCCGAGAAGGTCAACGTGCGCTGCGAGATCACCGACACTGGCATAGGCATAGACAAGCCCCACCAGGCCCAGCTGTTCCAGGCCTTCGGCCAGGCAGACTCCTCTATCTCGCGTCGCTTCGGCGGTACAGGCCTGGGGCTTATCATCACCAAGCGTCTGATCAACCGCATGGGCGGTCAAATTGGCTGTATCTCGGCGCCGGGTAAGGGCTCGACCTTCTGGTTCACCCTGCCGTTGAAGCTGAGTCCCTACCCCATCAGTCAGCCGCTGGAAACCGACAACCTCATCGACAAGACGGTACTCTTGTTCGAGCCGCGGGACCTGTCACGCAAAGTCCATGAAAGCCTGCTTAGCCACTGGGGCATGCAGAGTGTCAGCATAACGACCCCGGAAGATCTGGCCAGGGTGGCGGGCGAAGAGGGCCGCCACTTCGACTATGCCATCATCAGCTGCAACGATTTGGCCAGCAGCCCTAACCTGTTAAACGTGCTCAATAAGATAGCCAAGATCAGCGACTACACCCTTTACCTGTGTAGCAGCACAGACAGCGCCGCCAAGATGAGCCTGATCCAGCCCAACGTGGATAAGGTGATGCAGGCGCCGGTGGGCGAGCGCGCCCTGGCCGTCACCCTGATCAATCCCCACCGCGCCCAATATGAGGCCATGCCTTTCCAGGAAGCGGTCAAAGAAACCCAGGAGCGCGAACCCATGAGCGTGCTGGCGGTAGACGATAACCCCGCCAACCTCAAGCTGATTAAGACCCTGCTCAAGGAGCTGGTTACTCAGGTGATGGTCACAGACAACGGCCAAGAGGCGGTAGAGATCGCCAAGGCCAAGAGCTTCGATCTCATCTTCATGGATATTCAGATGCCGGGCACCGACGGCTTTAGCGCCACCAAGCAGATACGTGAGCAATCACTTAATCGCAATACGCCGATTGTCGCCGTGACCGCCCACGCCATCGCCGAGGAGCGCGAGCGCATCGATCAGAGCGGCATGGATGGTTACCTGCCTAAGCCAATCGATGAGGCGGCGCTGAAGAGCGTCATCAGTCGCTGGAAGACCCGGCCGCAGTTTACCCATTTCGACCAGCACACCCTCAATTGGGATCTCTGTCTGACCCAGGCCAACCAGAAAACCAGTCTGGCGCTGGAGATGCTGCAGATGCTGGTCGACTCCCTGCCCGAGACCCGTGAGCACATCTCAGGCGCCCTCGAGCGTCAGGACGGCCAGGCCATGGTCAGCCATGTGCACAAGCTCCACGGCGCCAGCTGCTACTGCGGCGTGCCGACCACTCAGCGACTCTGTCGAGAGATTGAACAGTCACTCAAGCAAAATGCCAGCGTCGATCTGGTGGAGCCTGAAATACTTGAGTTACTTGACGAGCTTTCTAAGGTAGAATCGGCCGCAAATCAAGTAATAGCCCAGTTATCTATGGATGTGATCGATGAGTAATAAACCCGGGTTTTTCAAGCGCCTCAAGGCCCTCGAACCAGAACAGAAGAAGCTGTTCGCCATCGCCCTTTGCCAACGCATGTACCCTAACTACCAGCTGTTCAGCGAGGTCTGCGAATTTGGTGACCCACAGGTGCTCGATACCGTGCTCAACCTGCTATGGCAATCCATGTACGATCAGAAGCTGAAACTAAATATCGATCTCTACCTCGAGCGGCTGGATCTCAACACGCCCGAGCCGAGCGATTTCGACGTCTACGGCGTCTATCCGGCCATGGACGCCGCCGTCGCCCTCACCTCACTGCTTAGCGCCATTCAGAGCAAGGTGGAAGACGACATCACCAACATCAGCAAGCTCTCTTCTGCTACTGTGGCTAACTATATCGAGGCCACACTCGAGGAGGAGATGGATGAAGAAGCACTGGATGATCATATCTTCAATCACGAGGTGATGCAGGAAGAGAAGGCACTTCAGGCATCCTTGCTGGAGATTATCGAAGAGAACCCTAAGATCACCGCCGACTTCGTCAAGGCGCTGCGCAAGGAGTTAGTGCAGGCAGGCGTATCTAACATAGGGATATCGGCGGGCGCCTAATGCGCAAACTTATTTACCAGGGATTTGTGCTCACCAACCCAGATGGGTTAACAAATACCTGGTGCCTCACCCTAGGGGAGCAGCGACGCATCGGCTCCCTGTTTGAGCTCAGGCGCCAGATCCATTTCTACCAGGAGCTGGGGATATTGCCGCCACCTAAGCCATTCCATCGGCGCTCCAGCCCCAAGCATTAGACTTTAGCGTTATAGGGACGCGGCGGGCAAAGTGATACCCTAACGGCGTATTCGGTTTATCACCGCTCGGATCCAAGCCAAGGAAGTCGCCTCCCTATGTTAACCACTCTCTCGCCACTCTTTGTCGTGTTTGGCATCATGGTCACCGGCTTTATCGTGCAAAAGGCGCGGCTACTGCCCGAGGGCAGCGACAACGTCCTCAATCAGTATGTCTATTACATCGCCTTTCCGGCGATCATGATGATAGTGCTGGCCGAGACCCCGATCGAAGAGATTGCCAACTGGGGATTTATTGGCGGCTACAGCCTGGCCATGACACTTATCTATCTGCTAACCGGCCTGCTGTCACTCTGGTTACAGCCCAAGGATAAGCCCCTCGCGGCCATTCGCGCCCTCAACACCACCTTTGGTAACACCTCCTTCATCGGCATTCCGCTGATGATGATGCTGTTTCCCGGCGATCAACTGGCGTTGGCCGCAGCCGCCTTGGCTAGCCTTTTATCGGTAACCGTATTTGCCATAGTGCTGGCCCAGCTGGCGCTGTTTCAGGGACAGACAGATAGCGCACTCAAGACAGTATTTTTCGCCCTCATTCAAAACCCCATCATACTGGGAAGCCTGGCTGGCGTAGCGATATCCGCCGCCCATATAGAGCTTTATCGCCCCATCGCCGAGATCATCAGGCAGTTCGGCATGACCTCCAGCCCCTGCGCCCTGTTCGCCATCGGCATGGTGCTGTGCAAGGCCAATCAGGGGGGCAGAAACGCCGCCGGCATACAGTCACGCCTTGCCGAGCTGGCCATGCTCAACCTGAGTAAGCTGCTACTACAGCCGCTGCTGGCCTATCTGCTGCTGGGCGCCTTAGGGGTTAGCGGACAACTGCTGCAGATGGGGGTGATTCTGGCCGCCCTGCCCACCGCCGCCAGCGTCTACCTGCTGGCCCACAGATTCAACGTCGGCGCCACCAGTAGCGCCCAGACCATCAGTCTGGGGATAGTGATCAGCTTTGCCACCATTCCGCTACTGCACCATTGGCTGGACTCGGGCAGCGCAAGCTTTTTATAACGGATAGGCTTGTTCTAACGAACAGGCTTGTTTTGTCGGACTGCAGAGCCTAAAACTTATTTTCATGGGTAAAAAGCACACAGGTATTTACTGTATAAAAATTCAGTATATACTGTGCATGAATACAGTACTTTGTAAAAGGATGTCATCATGCTTTGTCAGCTCAGCATCAATAACTTTGCCATTGTCCGCTTTTTAGAACTCGACTTTAAGTCTGGGATGACCAGTATCACAGGCGAAACCGGCGCGGGGAAGTCGATTGCCATCGATGCCTTAGGCTTATGCCTGGGCAATCGCGCCGATGCCAATACCGTCAGACCGGGCGCCAGCAAGGCCGAAGTCAGTGCCCGCTTCGCCCTCGACGATATCCCGCTGGCCAAACGTTGGTTAGAAGACAATGACCTTGAGCTAGACGACGAATGTATCCTGCGCCGCACCATAGGCAGCGACGGTCGCTCACGCGCCTACATCAACGGTAACCCTGTACCCCTCAATCAGATGCGCGCCCTGGGCCAGCTGCTTATCGGCGTTCACGGCCAACATGCCCACCACGCTATGTTAAAGAGTGAGCATCAACTTACTCTGCTCGACAGCTATGCCAACCACAAGATGTTGCTCGAGGCCTGCAGTGCCAGCTACCAGCGCTTCAAGCTGATCCAAAAGGAGCTGAGCCAGCTACAGCAGTCGCAACATGAGCGCATCGCCCGCAAGCAGCTGCTGCAATATCAGGTCGAAGAGTTGGACGAATTCGCCCTGGGCGAAGAAGAGTTTGACGAGATAGAGGCCGAGCATAAGAAACTGGCCAATGGCACTGCCCTGATCCAGGCCTGCCAGCGCACCCTCTACCTGCTGCAGGATAACGAAGAGGGCGCCATAGAGTCGCTGCTCAACATGAGTCTAGATCAGGCCCAGGAGCTCGAAAGTTACGATCCTGAGCTTAAAGGGGTGGGCAACATGCTTAACGATGCCCTGATCCAGGTACAGGAGAGCAGCAGCGAGCTGCAACGCTACCTAGATAAGTTAGAGCTGGACCCGGATCATTTTGCCGCCCTGGAGCAGCGCCTGTCGAAGATCATGATGCTAGCACGTAAGCACCATGTGAACGCCAAAGATCTCTATCAGCATCACCAGGCGCTAAGCCAGGAGCTGAGCGAGCTGGACTCGGATGAGGAGAAGCTCGATGAGATCGCCCAGCAACTCGAGAGTTGCCGCGAGAGCTTCATCGCGCATGCCCAGAAGCTCAGCCAGAGCCGCCAGCGTTACGCCAAGGAGCTTGACAAGCAGGTTACCCGCTCTATCCATGAGCTCAGCATGCCCAAGGGCAAGTTTATCATCGACGTGCAGTTCAACCCCGAGATGATGTCACCCAACGGTTGCGACACTGTGGAGTTTCAGGTGACCACCAACCCAGGTCAGCCGCTACAACCCATCGCCAAGGTAGCTTCGGGCGGCGAGCTGTCGCGTATCGGTCTGGGCATCCAGGTGATCACCGCCAAGAAGGTCGCCACCCCGACCCTCATCTTCGACGAGGTCGACGTGGGGATCTCAGGCCCGACCGCCGCCGTGGTGGGCAAGATGCTGCGCGCCCTGGGCGAGTCCACCCAGGTACTCTGTGTCACCCACCTGCCTCAGGTCGCCGGCAATGGTCATCAGCATATGTTCGTTAACAAGCAGAGCAAGGCGGGACAAACCGAGACCTCTATGGTGCCGCTGGACAAGGGACAGCGTATCGAAGAGCTGGCGCGCCTGCTTGGTGGTGACGTCATCACCAACAACACTCTGGCCAACGCCAAGGAGTTACTGCAGGGCTAAGCCAGATAGATTAAAAAATTGGCGATCATTAGGCAGGTTAGCGAACGCAAGCGCGGCAAGATTCAAGCCGCGCTTTTCATTTCATAAGCACCTCTGAGGCGTGCCTATTGCGCCGCTAATGTAGCGCTGTTGCACCGCTAAGAGACTCTGATAAACTGAGGCCTTTGCCGTCGACACTAAGTTACAAGCCACAAGGATCTGAAATGCGACACTTTTTTCGTGCCCTGAAATGGATTTTATTTACCCTGCTACTCATTCCCGTCGGCGGCTATCTCATCTTGCTGCTAATTAATCTGCAAGATAGCGCGCCATCAGCGCAGGCCAGCGCCTTTCTTGAGCAGGTAAATGCCGAAGAGGCCGCCTTGAGTCAGCATCTTGAAAACAACCCTTATCTTTACGCCTTTGGCTTTGATGCGCCGAAAGATGATGACCCCATGGCGATCGGGCTTGAACGCTATCAAGTGCTCAGACAACTGGAGGCTATGCAAAGGCCATCACAGACGGCACATGAAAAATTCGAGCGCCCCGAATGGGCTATTCCCACTTGCCTCAAACAAGAAGACTATCTCGATGAGTGTGCTCCCCTATTGGCCGAACCAGAAACCCTTAAGGCCACACTCGATGACTATGCCTGGCTAATTGAGCGCTATCGCGCCCTGCTCTCTTTCGGCAAATGGCAGGATGATACCCGCTTCAACATGTATAGCGATCTGCTACCTATGCAACATTTGATCGCCGCACAGCAGCTGTTTCTTGTCGAGGCCTACTTCAATGGCACGGATTCAGCCTCTCTCATCGCCGCCATAGACAAGGATATGCAGTTCTGGCAGCTGGCAGCGATGCAGATCAACATGCTAGGCAATAAATTCCTCGCCATCTCGGCGCTCAAACAAAACATGAAACTGGGTGAACTGCTCATCAGTCAAATGCCAACAGAGGGTGAGGATACTAGCTTACCTAGCCTCTGGCTGGCCCCTATTCCAGGAGAGGTGCTAGCACTTGATCGAGCCAAACGTGGTGAGTGGCACTTCCTGACTAAGATGACACAATCTTTTGAGGCGGGTGAAAAGGCCGATTTTACCACTAAGATTACCGAAACCCTGCTCATGCCCCTGTTAAAGCAACAGGATACTGCTAACCGTTATGCAGATATCTTAACCGGCGAGGCAAACATCAAGCAGTGCCCTAACGATCTCTCGCTATCAACCCTAAAAGCCTATGCCTATAATCCCATGGGGAAATTTATCCTCTGCTCTGGCATCTCCTCATTCGAGAGTTACCAGGCAACGGCTAACAAGGTGGAATTGCTGCGCGCCGAGCTTGTTACCCGCTTAACGACTCCTGCCATCTCAGCAGAGATGGTGACAGAGGTTAGTGAAGAGAAACCTAGGGAGAGCTCACCAGAATAACGAGCCTACAGTTTCTTTTTCCTTCATCACAGCGGATCCCCTGATCAGCTTCAGGGGATACTAAATGCCAAAAATTTTCAGCGCTAAAATGCTATTCCGGTAGACGATCGAAACCGGGCACAAATGAGAGCTCC
This sequence comes from Shewanella sp. KCT, assembly GCF_007636505.1. NCBI lineage: Bacteria > Pseudomonadati > Pseudomonadota > Gammaproteobacteria > Alteromonadales > Shewanellaceae > Shewanella > Shewanella sp. KCT. The sequence continues at coordinate 68,217 of NZ_LVDJ01000010.1, read as the reverse complement.
TTCCCCCAATTTGCCCGCTCTGCCATAAACAGCTTTGCCGTCGGCGCAATGGGCACCTCGACATCCAGACAGCCTGCAGGCACCACGACCAGATTTAACGCCTCCAGCCGATAAGGCATAGGCGAGCCACACACCTTACAGAAGCAGCGCCTATGACGACTGTTCGGCACCTTAAAGGTTTGCAGCAACGCCTCGCCACGCCGCCAGTCAAGGGCCAAATGATTGGAAAACAGATTGGCCCCATGCAGCGAGCCTGTGCCTTTTTGACAGCGGTTACAGTGACACAAATAAAATGCATCGAAATGACCCACTAAGCTAAAGGCCACGCCTCCACAAAGACAGCTGCCACTGAACTCAACGTCCGACCTGTTTTGATTAGGGCTCTCATCATCCATAACCTGTCTCCTCTTGCCTGAAAGCAACTAAAAGTTAAAACTGAGCATGCAGCCAGCGCAGCAACAAATCAAATCATTGCTGGTGTGTTAAAAACAAAAATCCCGACTGTCTTGACGCTGTGGCCTTCGACACTCGGGACTTAATTTGATCTAAATTTGAACTAAATTTGAACTTAACTTGAACTCAATTTGAACTTAACGACAGTTGGACAAGCCAATTACTATCCCGCCAGATAGACAATTCCCTGCAGGCACAAAAACGCAAACACGCCGGCGAGCACGTCATCTATCATGATGCCGATACCACCATGCACCTTGGCATCCAGTACCTTGATGGGCCAGGGCTTGAGGATATCGAAGAAGCGAAAGAGCCCGAAGCCAACCGCCACCCAGAGCCAACCCGCAGGGGCGGCGATCAGGGTAATAAGCAGGCCCGCCACCTCATCCCAAACAATAGCGCCATGGTCGTGCACCCCCATATCCTTAGAGGCCTTGTCGCAGATATAGAAACCCACAAGCACGCTAAGGAGCGTCAGTCCCAGATACCAGCCCAGGGGCAGCCCGGCCATGAGTAGATAAAGCGGAATTGCCGCCAGGGTGCCGAAGGTGCCAGGCGCCTTAGCGGCGAGGCCTGAGCCAAAGCCCAGGGCCAGGAAATGAACAGGGTTTGCTAGAGAAAGCTTTTTAAGAACCGGATCGGTGGACCATAACTGCATGTTTAAAAGTGCTCGAAACCAAATTGAGTCGGTGTGTAGGGCTCGCCATCCTTGATGAGACGCAGCTTATCGCCAGTGCCGATCTGGCCAACCTGTGTAAAACTCACGCCGGCATGGGCCAGGGCCGTCTCCAGTGCGCCGCGCTGAGCCTCGGGGACGGTAAACAGCAGCTCGTAATCCTCACCACCAGTTAGGGCATAACCCAGGGCCTCGGTCTCAGCCAAAGATTCACGCATCTGAGCCGACAAGGGCAGACGATCCACATCCACCACGGCGCCGACAGCCGAGCGCTTGAGGATATGACCGATATCCGAGACAAAACCATCGGAAAGATCGATGGCGCTCGAGGCCAATCCTCTAAGCGACTGACCCGCAAGCACTCTTGGAGTTGGGAAATAGTGGCGCTGAATAAAATACTCCCTCGCCTCCCCGTCGATATTGAGCTTATCGCCCAGAATCGCCAAGCCCACGGCCGAATCGCCGAGGGAGCCGGTCACATAAATCCAGTCGCCATTCTTGGCGCCCCCCCTCGTATGGGCCTTGCCCTCTGGCACCTGGCCATTGATGGTAATAGTGATCGACTTGGGGCCGCGGGTAGTATCACCGCCCACCAGGGCAACGCCGTAGTACTGCGCCGCCTCATTCAGTCCCTGACTAAATTCCTCCAGCCAGGCCTCATCTACCTCAGGTAGGGTAAGGGCAAGCGTCATCCAGGCGGGCTCGGCGCCCATGGCGGCGAGATCCGACAGGTTAACCGCCAGCGCCTTGTAACCCAGGGCCTTAGCCGGCATGTCGGCGTAGAAGTGTACATTTTCAACCAGGGTGTCGCAGGAGATGGCAATCACCTTGTTCTCGGCGGGCTGGACCAGGGCGCAGTCGTCGCCGATCCCCAGGTGCACATCGCGGCGGGTCTGGCCAAGGTTAGCAAAGAAATGATCGATTAATTTAAACTCTTTCACAGTCTTAAGAACCATAGTAAGGGTTAATCAGCTAGCACACTTTTAAGCGAAGACTACATCGAGCGAACGAAGGCGACGTCGAGGTTAAACCTGAATATAAAAAACGGCATCCTGGGACGCCGTTAATTGTATCACTTTTTAGCGACTATCTTGTCGAGAATGCCGTTGACGAACTTGTGACCATCTTCGGCGCCGAAGGCCTTGGCCAGCTCGATAGCCTCGTTGATGGCTACCTTGTAAGGCACATCCTTACGGAAGGTCAGCTCGTAGGTCGCGATGCGTAGCACCGCCTTTTCGATAGGCGAAACCTCATCGAACGGGCGCTCGAGGTGAGGCATAATCAACTCATCCAACTGAGCCGACTTGGTCGTGGTGCCTGATAGCAATTCACGGAAATAGCTAACGTCGACGCCATCGATCTTCTGCTCGGTGAGAAATTCATGCTCCACGTCGGCAACATTATTGCCGCTTAACTGCCATGAATAGATAGCTTGTACCGCTAGACGACGGGCTTTACGGCGCTCTGAAGGTTTCATCTTGGTTCCTAATCTTACAACTGCTGTTCTAGTTCTTGCAGAACATTGACCATCTCTAGCAGACCAAGTGCCGCTTCGCCGCCCTTGTTACCCGCCTTAGTACCAGAACGCTCGATAGCTTGTTCAATGGTATCTGTGGTCAATACACCGAATGACACAGGAAGGTCGAACTCAAGCGCTATTTGAGCCAGCCCCTTGTTACACTCGCCTGCAACAAAATCAAAGTGTGGCGTACCACCACGGATCACGGCGCCCAGCGCTATGATGCCGTCAAATTTACCACTTGCCGCCACACGACGGGCTGCCAGTGGCAGCTCTACGGCACCCGGTACGCGGACAACGGTAATGTTGTCGTCGGCGACCTGACCGAAGCGCTTCAATGTATCCACCGCGCCTTCTAGCAGGCTTTCAACCACGAAGCTGTTAAAACGTGAAACCACTATGGCCACTTTGGCGTTTTTCGACTCGATATTACCTTGAACTACGTTCATTTATCTTACCTAAATTAGCTTAACAAACCCGGCACGGGAAAAAAGAGGCGGTATGATACCACAGCCCACCGCGTTGATCCCCATGCAATTTAACTCAATTCGATGAATTACAAGCAGACTAGCTTATTCTGCAATGTATTCAGTCACTTCTAAACCGAAACCCGACAGCGAATGGTAACGTTTAGGCGAGCTGAGCAGACGCATGCTGGTCACGCCCACATCGGCCAGGATCTGCGAGCCCACGCCGACTTGACGTGAGGTGCCTTGCCACTGTGCCGGTGCGCCGACTTCGCCCTTGTCTTCCGCCTCGAAGGCCTTGACCTTGGCCACCAACTCTTCGTTGCTCTGCTGATGACCCAGCACCACCAAGACGCCGCCTTCATCGGCGATACGCGCCATGGCTTTTTCCAGCGGCCAGCTGCGCTTCTCATCGCGCTCTGAGTGCAGCAGGTCATTGAAGGTGTTTTGCAGATGCACGCGTACCAGAGCGTTAGGCTGAACTTCACCCTTCACCAGCACATAATGCAATTGGTTATCTATGGTGTCGCGGTAGGTGATCATGTCGAACTCGCCGAAACGGGTCGGCAGCTTGCACTTGGCCTCGCGCACCACGGTCGTTTCCTTGGTGTTACGGTATTCGATGAGATCGGCGATGGTGCCTATCTTAAGGCCATGCTTCTCGGCAAACACCTCAAGATCTGGACGACGCGCCATGGTGCCATCTTCGTTGAGGATCTCAACAATCACCGCCGACGGCTCATGGCCAGCCAGACGGGCCAGGTCGCAACCCGCCTCGGTATGACCGGCGCGGATCAGCACCCCGCCCTCTTGGGCCATCAACGGGAAGATATGGCCTGGCTGCACAATATCCGACGGCTTGGCGTCACGGGCCACGGCGGCCTGCACGGTAACAGCTCTGTCATAGGCCGAGATACCTGTGGTCACCCCTTCGGCCGCCTCGATAGACACGGTGAAGTTGGTAGAGAACTGAGCATTGTTGTTGCTCACCATCAGCGGCAGGTTGAGCTGCTCGCAGCGCGCCTTGGTCATGGTCTGACAGATGAGGCCACGGCCATAGGTGGCCATGAAGTTGATCGCCTCGGGCGTCACTAGGTTTGCGGCCATGATCAGGTCGCCTTCATTCTCTCTGTCTTCGTCATCCATCAAGATAACCATCTTACCCAGACGGATATCTTCGATAATCGCTTCTATGCTGTGTAGTGCCATTGTTAGACCTTGATTTATTAGAGCTTGAAATATTCTTATAGTAAGAGTTATTTAATCTGCTATTGGCTGGGATTGCCAGCGTCTATCTTAAAAAGCCGGAGCGAGCTAACAGATCCATGGTGACCTCTGAGCCTTTGGCTGGATTTTCCTCTGCCGCCTGAAAACTCAGTAGGCGCTCCAGATGCCGGGCGATGAGATCCACCTCAATATTGACCCTGTCACCCGCCTTAAGATCGATAAGCGTAGTTTCGCTGGCGGTATGAGGCACTATGGTCAGACGAAAACGCTCGCCATCCACCTCGTTTACCGTCAGGCTGACACCATCTATGGTGATAGAGCCTTTGTGGGCGATATAGCGCGCCAGCCCCTTGGGCGGCGTCAGCCAAAATTCGATCGCCTTGCCGCGATACTGTCTGTCATCCACGCTGGCCACACCGTCGACGTGACCGCTCACCATATGACCGCCGAGGCGGGTCGTGGGCGTCACCGCCTTTTCCAGATTGACCTTCTGTCCCACCTGATAATGGGCAAAGCCGGTAAGGGCCACGGTTTCGGCTGAGATATCGGCCACATAGCCATCGGCCATCTGCTCCACCACGGTCAGACACACGCCATTGGTGGCGATACTGTCACCGAGTTTGACGTCACTTAAGTCCAGCTTGCCGCTAGCCACCGTCAGGCGAATATCATCGCCGCGACGCTCAATTTTTCTCAGGCTGCCAACAGCCTCGATGATCCCAGTAAACATGACTAACTACTCTTTATCGCTCGGTAAATGATTGTGACTCAATTGAAAGGTGAGGCGTCTGTCGGCCCCGATAGCACGCTCGTCGCAAAGCTTGAGGCTAGGCAGCTGTGCCATCTCAGTATAGTCCGGCAATGCCAGCAGGTTACGGCCATGGCCGCCTAAGATTTTCGGCGCCTGATACAGCACCAGCTCGTCCGCCAGCCCTTGCGCCATGAAGGCGCCGGCCAGGGTCGCCCCGGCCTCGACCATCACGCTGTTAAGCTGAGATCCCAGATGTTCCAGCAGCGCCTTTAGCGGCACCTGCCCATTGTCGCTTGGCAGTTGCAACTGACTCACCTGCTCGGGCCAGGCGCTCGCCACGGCCTCGGGATAGGGCTGACAGCTCACCAGCAGCACGGGGGATTGTGTCTCAAACAGCTTGGCCTTGGCGCCGAGGCGCGCACGGGAGTCGAGCACCACGCGAAGTGGCTGACGAATATCCGCCTCGGTTAACTGCTCGCCCAGGCTACCTAGCTCCTGATGACGTACATTCAGGCTAGGGTCGTCGGCCAGAACCGTCTCTATGCCGGTCACGACGGCATCGAAACGGGCACGCATACGCTGCACGTCACGGCGCGCCTCTGGGCCTGTGATCCACTTAGAGACGCCGTTAGCGAGCGCCGTCTTGCCATCCAGGCTCGCAGCCAGCTTGATGCCGACCCAAGGCAGGCCGGTACGCATCCGCTTCATGAAGCCTGGGTTGAGGGCGGCGGCCTCTTCCTGGTGAAGGCCAACCTCGACCTGAATGCCGGTATCTTGGAGCATCTTGATGCCACGGCCAGAAACTTGTGGGTTGGGATCGGCTACCGCCACCACCACGCGGGCCACTTGAGCCTTGATCAGCGCCTCGGCGCAGGGCGGTGTTCGCCCATAATGGCTGCAAGGCTCCAGGGTCACATAAGCGGTAGCGCCTTTGGCCTTATCGCCGGCCATGCGCAGGGCATGCACCTCGGCGTGAGGGCCACCGGCGGCGATATGAAAACCTTCACCAACCAGGGTTTCCCCTTGGACTATTACACAGCCGACATTCGGATTGGGACGGGTGGTGTACTGGCCCTTGCGGGCCAACTGGATGGCGCGCGCCATCATCTGGGAATCAAATTTGGACCAGGCCATGCTCGTCGCCATCTCTTGAGAATAATTGGGGAAGCCCGATACACATCGATTACGACTTGCCCGCTTTGCTCTTATCGTTTTGCAACTTGGCAATCGCCTCGCCAAATTCGGAAACATCTTCGAAGGCGCGGTACACCGAGGCGAAGCGGATATAGGCCACCTTGTCGAGGTTGACCAGGTGATCCATCATCAGGTTACCTATCATCTTAGAAGTCACTTCACGCTCGCCCGTGGCTCTTAGGGTCGATTTGATCTTGCTGAGCGCCTGCTCTATTTGGTCCATCGACACAGGGCGCTTCTCTACCGCCCTCAGCATACCGCCACGCAGCTTGTCTTCGTCGAAGGGTTGGCGGCTACCATCTTGTTTAACCACACGCGGCATCACCAGTTCGGCGCCTTCGAAGGTGGTAAATCTCTCGTGGCAAAGCAGACACTCGCGGCGACGACGCACCTGATGACCATCGGCCACCAGACGAGAATCGATCACCTTAGTGTCTGTTGCGCTGCAAAACGGACAATGCATTGAGCCTCCAGCAAATGCTAATCGGTATCTTGGGGAGCTTTCCCTTGAAATAGATACAAAAATGGCCGCTACCAATGTTAAATCAGTAGCGGCCATCGGAGTTTACCCGATTTACCCCTTAAGGTTAACCGTAAACAGGGAACTTAGCGCACAATTCAAGCACCTGGTTCTTCACGCGTTCGATAGTGGCTTCGTTGTTGATGTCATCTAACACATCACAGATCCAGTTGGTCAGCTCAACCGCTTCGGCTTCTTTGAAGCCACGACGTGTGATGGCTGGAGAACCGATACGCAGACCCGAGGTCACGAAAGGTGAACGTGGGTCGTTAGGTACTGAGTTCTTATTTACCGTGATGTTGGCACGGCCCAGCGCCGCATCGGCATCTTTACCTGTGATATCTTTAGCGATCAGATCCAGCAGGAACAGGTGGTTTTCGGTGCCGCCAGAAACCACATCGAAACCGCGCTCGATGAAGGTGTTAGCCATCGCCTTAGCGTTAACCACTACCTGCTGTTGATATTCTTTGAACTCAGGAGATAGTGCTTCCTTGAAGGCTACCGCCTTACCGGCGATAACGTGCATCAATGGGCCCCCCTGACCACCTGGGAATACCGCAGAGTTCAGCTTCTTGTACAGGTCTTCATCGTTCGCCGCAGACAGGATAATACCGCCGCGAGGACCGGCTAGGGTCTTATGAGTAGTAGAAGTCACCACGTGTGCGTGTGGCACTGGGTTAGGATAGACACCGGCAGCGATAAGGCCTGCAACGTGCGCCATATCGACAAACAGGTAAGCGCCAATCTTGTCGGCGATTTCACGCATGCGCGCCCAGTCGACGATACCAGAATAGGCAGAGAAACCACCGATCATCATCTTAGGCTTGTGCTCTACAGCCAGACGCTCCATCTCGTCGTAGTCGATCTTGCCAGACTCGTCGATACCGTAAGGCACTATGTTGTATAGCTTGCCAGAGAAGTTTACTGGAGAGCCGTGCGTCAGGTGACCGCCGTGAGCCAGGTTCATACCCAGTACGGTATCGCCTGGTTGCAGTAGCGCCATGTAGACTGCGCTGTTAGCCTGTGAGCCGGAGTGAGGCTGAACGTTAGCATAGGTCGCACCAAAGAGTTCCTTGGCGCGTTCGATGGCCAGGTTCTCAACGATGTCGACATGTTCACAACCACCGTAGTAACGCTTGCCAGGATAGCCTTCGGCGTACTTGTTAGTCAGCTGAGAACCTTGAGCCTCCATCACGCGAGGAGAGGTGTAGTTCTCCGATGCGATTAGCTCGATGTGCTCTTCTTGACGACGAGTCTCTTCCTGGATCGCTTGAAACAGTTGCGGATCAAAGTCAGCGATGTTCATCTCTTTTTTCAGCATTGGTCACTCCAGCTGTGAAAGTCTTATAAGGTAGGGTTGCGCGGTATTCTACAGTGCATTCGATCACAATCCCAGCATTTGCGACATGAAATTAGTTGCGATTCAGGCTGAGAAATGTTCATCAAAATCCGCCTTAGGACAAAAGTGGGGCTAAGGTGGCCTGATTTGCCAAGACTCCTTTTTTGCAAGGGACAAAATGGCTGGTTTACAGTCTTTTGAACGAAAACACTGTTTTAATTACCCAACAAAAATGACGGCTCTGGGCCGTCATTTTGCATTAGTAATGGTAATCAGCAATCGTAATCAGTAATGGTAATCAGCAACCGTGATCAGTCATGGTACTCAGTAGTAGTATTCGAGTTGCAGCCAGCTGCGCTGCTCACTGTCATCGAGGCGGCTGTAGATCCCCGGATTGTCTATACCATGGATCTCACCGCTGCGGTCGATCCGCTCGTGGTGCAGGCTCAGGGTCAGATCCTTGCTGATGCCATAGCTGAGATAGATCTCATATCTGTCTCTGGCATCATCGAAGTCCAGATCGCTGTTGTTAGGGTTCCACTGGGGCGCACGCTCGTTCTCTTTGTCGTTGATAGAGCTCCAGCGCTGGGACTTAAGCTTCATACCTAATAGGAGGTTGCGATAACTGGCCTCCAGCGACAGATTAAAGGTATGGCCCCAGGCATAGCCATATTCCCCCTCCCACAGCACCGCCTTAGTGCCCCAGAAGTAACGTCCCTGGGAGAGATAATCTTTGGTGGCGAAAGGTTTCACCATGGCAAAGTCACCAAAGAGATCGCCGCGCAGGTCGATACAGATATCTTGATTGGACCAGTTGGCCCCCATCGACAACCCCAGCAGGTTGACCACGGCGTAGAAGTCTTCATCCAGCTCCAGCCCCAAGCTGGTGTATTCCATGCCGGTCGACGGACCAACATAGAAGCTATGGGACCAGTCGCTGGCGAGCCCGTTACCTTTATGCTTACGACCATAGCTTGCCAGCAGCAGTTGGGTGGCCATCTGCCACTCCTCCACGCCTTCCTGGGAGACCGCGGTCTCCATCATCATCTCCACCCGGCTGGGGGTGCCGCTGAGGGTGTCATATTTCCCCTCGCGACTGTCGATGGCCGCACGCATCCCCAGCATCGCCATGGTACTGCTAACATCCGCCTTGTCTTTGCTGGCGTAGCGCACGCCGGTATAGACGGAGAAGCTGTCTTGAGTCTGGCTGCGATCGAACCTGTTGGGGCTCGGGTAACCAAACCAGCCCCGCAGCGTGCGCGACGGGTTAAACAGGTAACTCAGGCCGGTTGGCAACCAGCCCTCTTTGGCGGCCAACATCTCAGAAAACTGAAACAGGCTCTCCCCCAGCACGGCGCCGCCCCAGGTGGTGACTATCTGATCATTGATGCTCACGACCTCCTTATACTCGGCAAACACCTCCCAGATAGTGGAGGCGGCAAAGGTGCCCAGGGTCGACTCGTAGTAGTTGAAACCGTGGTTTCGAAATGCCTGATAATAGAGGGCGCCGGCGTAGGCGTGGCCCCAGTTCATACCGATATCGTTATCGTCATACTTCCAGGAAGCCCCCGTAGTCAGCCTGTCGTAGAAAAACTCCGCCGCATTGCCGTCGATCTCATAATCGAAATCATCTTCCATGGCCTGTGAGCCTGTCTTGTAGAGCAGCTCGCCAAGCACCAGCACGGTAGAGAGCTCCAGTGTCGCGCCCCACCAATCCTTCTCGCTGGGTGAAAGTGGCAAGTCTATGGTCTCTACCGGCGCAATCTGCGCAGGCTTATCCGCTGGCGGCTGCACTTGAGACGCAGAGGCTAAGGCATACGCCAATTGGCCTTGAGCTGGCGCTTTTTGAACAGGCTTGGCCTGTGCTGGCTCGGCATGTGCGACAAGTGGCAATAACAAGCTGGCACCACCTAACAGGTAGGCGGCAATAACTGGTGATGTGGCTTTCAAGATCAATCCCTTATCTTTATCGTTATTCTTATTCTTGTGTTCTTTCTTCAACGCTTGAGGTCAAAGCTTCTGTTCGATGCTTTTTTATCAGAAACTCTGTTCATCCGCTCAATTCATGGCGCCTAGCGTTTAGCTATGCCCCCTTGAGCGGCTCAGGATGTTAACAATTTTTACAAGATGTCACAAAACAAAAACTTCTCATCGCAGAACTTGGCGGCGAGGCCAGCGAAAAGGGACCGAAAATCCGATTTAAGTTCTAAGGCGATTACAGTAGAATTGCCCCCATTGTTTCGTCAGTGAGTAAACTTTTTTATGGCTCAGTTTGTATACAGCATGCTACGCGTGGGCAAGATAGTCCCGCCGAAGAAGCAGATCCTCAAAGATATTTCCCTAAGCTTTTTCCCCGGCGCCAAGATTGGCGTATTAGGTCTTAACGGTTCGGGTAAGTCCACCCTGCTGCGCATCATGGCCGGTATCGATACCGAGATCGAGGGTGAAGCGCGTCCGATGCAGGATCTTAAGATAGGTTACCTGCCCCAGGAGCCTAAGCTAGATCCCCAGCAGACAGTGCGCGAAGCGATCGAAGAAGCGGTAAGTGAGGCCAAGAACGCCCTGACCCGTCTCGATGAGGTTTACGCCCTGTACGCCGAGCCAGATGCCGACTTCGACGCCCTGGCCAAGGAGCAGGGTGAGCTGGAAGCCATCATCCAGGCCCAGGATGCCCACAACCTGGACAACATTCTCGAGCGCGCCGCCAACGCCCTGCGTCTGCCGGACTGGGACGAGAAGATTGAGGTACTGTCAGGGGGTGAGCGTCGCCGTGTGGCCATCTGTCGCCTGCTGCTGGAAAAGCCAGATATGTTGCTGCTGGACGAACCGACCAACCACTTGGACGCCGAGTCTGTCGCCTGGTTAGAGCGCTTCCTGCAGGAATACACGGGTACCGTTGTGGCCATTACCCACGATAGATACTTCCTCGACAACGCCGCCGGCTGGATCTTAGAACTCGACCGTGGCGAGGGTATTCCTTGGGAAGGCAACTACTCTTCCTGGCTAGAGCAGAAAGAGGCCCGTCTGAAGCAGGAATCAGCTGCCGAGAGCGCTCGCCAGAAGACCATCGCCAAGGAACTCGAGTGGGTTCGCCAGGGTGCTAAGGGCCGTCAGTCTAAGGGCAAGGCCCGTATGGCGCGCTTCGAAGAGCTGAACACCAACGATTACCAGAAACGTAACGAGACCAACGAGCTGTTTATTCCGCCAGGACCACGCCTGGGTGACAAGGTGATCGAGGTGAACAACCTGACCAAGTCTTATGGCGACCGCGTGCTGATCGACAACCTGAGCTTCAGCGTACCCAAGGGTGCCATCGTGGGCATTATCGGTGCGAACGGTGCCGGTAAATCGACCCTGTTTAAGATGATCAGCGGCGCCGAGCAGCCAGACAGCGGCAGCATCGAAGTCGGTGATACGGTTCAGATCGCCTCGGTGGAGCAGTTCCGCGATGCCATGAACGACAAGGCGACCGTATGGGAGGAGATCTCCGGCGGTCAAGATATCATGCGTATCAACAACACAGAGATCCCGAGCCGCGCCTATGTGGGCCGCTTCAACTTCCGCGGCGGCGATCAGCAGAAGATCATCGGCACCCTGTCCGGTGGTGAGCGTAACCGTGTGCACCTGGCCAAGCTGCTCCAGGCGGGCGGCAACGTGCTGCTTCTCGATGAGCCCACCAACGATCTCGACGTCGAAACCCTGCGCGCCCTGGAAGAAGCCCTGCTGGAATTCCCAGGCTGTGCCATGGTGATCTCGCACGACCGTTGGTTCCTCGACAGAATCGCCACCCATATCCTGGACTACCGCGACGAGGGTCAGGTGAACTTCTACGAGGGTAACTACACTGAATATTCGACCTGGCTGAAAGAGACTCTGGGTACGGATGTGATTGAGCCGCACCGTCTCAAGTACAAGCGCATGAGCTAACGCGCGCATCTCGCACTCTCTAGTAATTTCAGTAGCACAAAGCACATACAAACGGAGGCAGCAGCCTCCGTTTTTTTATCTTCTCTTCCCAACGCCTGCTCCCCTCTTTAAAAGGGGCTAACACGGAAACAAAAGCGTGCTAGGATTGAACGCCTATCCGCCAACAACATCAGAATAATAAAAGGATTTGTCTTGAATAGATCACTCTGGCTAATGCCCCTAGACTCAGCGATTAAGGCGGCCAGCTTATGCCTGGCCGGTTTACTGCCCCTACAGGTTTTAGCCGTTCAGGCGCAAACTCAGCAAGAGACTAAGGCAGTGACTCAAGCCAGTACCAATTCAGGCATTAGTGACGGCCCCTATCTATTTCTCCAGCCACAGGCCGAGATAGCCGATTGGATCTGCGAAGGCGAGCATAAACAGACCCGAGTAAATCAAGGTAAGCTGAGTCGCCCCGAACATTGCGCTCAGCTCCCTGAGCCCAGCCTAAATCCGCAGGCTAAAGAGGTGCTGGCAGACAGCTATCAAGGGGTGGATAAGATAGTGGCGCTCAGCGACGTTCATGGTCAATATGAGGTGCTGCTGCAGCTGCTGCGCCGCCATAAGATCATCGACCAGAATGACAACTGGGCCTTCGGCGAGGGCCATATGGTGATGACGGGCGATATGTTCGACCGCGGCCCTCAGGTCAACGAGGTACTCTGGTTCATGTATAAGCTCGACAAACAGGCCAAGGCCGCTGGCGGCCAGCTGCACCTGTTGATGGGCAACCACGAACAGATGGTGATGCGCGGCGATCTACGCTACGTCAACGACAAGTACCAGACCGCCAGCAAGCTGCTTGATCGCAGCTATGATGAGCTGTACGGACAGGACAGCGAACTCGGCCAATGGCTCAGAAGCAAGCACACTATCGTTAAGATCAACGACACCCTCTTCCTTCACGGCGGCATCAGTCAGGAGTGGGTCGACCGCGGCCTGACACTGGCCAGGGCCAACAGCCTCTACCGGGAAAATATCGACAAGAGTAAGGCTAAGCTAAAGCAAGATGAGCTGCTCAACTTTCTCTTCTTCGGCAACGGCCCCACCTGGTATCGCGGCTACTTCAAGCCCGACTTCGATACCCAGGAGCTGGCCAACATCCTGGACTACTTCAAGGTCAAGCGCATCGTTGTGGGCCATACCTCACAGACTCGGGTACTAGGCCTGTTCGACAACCGGGTTATCGCCATCGACAGCAGCATTAAAAAAGGCCTGTCTGGTGAACTGCTCCTCATAGAGAAAGACCAGCTGATCCGTGGCCAATATGACGGCAGCCAAACACCGCTATGATATCCGCCGCCTGGCTAAGCGACTAATCGACTAGCTAGGCGACTTCTTAACTTAGCCATGCAGGGACTTGGCTAGGCTCTTGCCTTTCAGCAAGCTCTACACAACCTCTGAAAACAGCGTCTAAAAAGAGCCTAAAAACAGAGGCTTAAATCGAGAGCCTCACGCCTTGGCACCCTTCCTTTTCCACCTGTTCTACTGTCACCTCTTTCGCCTTTCACCAGACGCATTCACCAACTGTTTTTAGCCAACTGTTTCTAGCCAAAGTGTGACCCATTTCCATATGCCACAAGTTGAGAATGAAATTAATTCTCATTAGTGTTAAGCTGCGATTTTTATTCTTCTGCCCTGCCGCTCACACAGCGTGGAGCATGGCAATGGCGCCATAACGAAAGGTAATAATCTAATGCGTCGTCTCCTATGGAAATGGCATGGCTGGCTCGGACTCTTCGCCGCCCTGCCGCTATTTATCATCGCCCTGACCGGCAGTGTGCTGGTGTTTAAGAGCGAGCTCGAACACCTATTGATGCCGGAAAAGGTGCTCGCCGCCAACGAGACCCGCCTGAGTTTCACCCAGCTACTGAGGTCGGCAGACGAGGCGTTGCCGCAACATGAAATTCTTGGCTGGCAGTTTGCGTCTAACGCCGGCGAGGCAGACAAGCTCTATGTCGCCAAGCAAGGTACCTACGACTGGCAACTCCTGTTTGTCGACCCTAGCCAAGGCAGCTTACTGAGCCAACCGGTCGGCCTGAGTCACTACCTGCTGGACTGGCTGCTGGAGCTGCACTACACCCTGCTTGCGGATCATCTGGGATTGGCAGTTACCGCGATAGTATCTATCTTGCTGATCTTACTCTCCTTATCTGGGTTTATATTACACCGTCAGTTTTGGCGAACCTTCTTCACCCTTAGATGGGGCAAGAGTCTGCGACTGTTTCTCAGCGATAGCCACAAGATGCTGGGGATCATAGGTGCGCCACTGTTCCTGATCCTGGGCTTCACCGGTGCCTGGTGGAACATAGAGCACATCATCGAGGAGTGGCACGAACCCGACCCCAAGACCCTAATCATCACCCAGAGTTATTACAACAAGCAGCTGGATGTGGATGCACTTCTAACACAGGCGACTCAGGTGATCCCAGGCTTTCAGACCCACTATGTGCGCTTCCCCGACAAGAGCTATGCCGGCATCCACCTTTTTGGCGCCGCCCAAGATCGCGCCGCGCTTCGCAGCGACTATGGCTCTATCGTCAGTTTCGATGATAAATCCGGTCAGCTCAGTGCCAGTGTCGATGCCACCAAGGCCGGCACGCTTTATCAATTTGTCGATAGTTTCCGTCCGCTGCATTACGGCAACTTCGGCGGACTGGTCAGCAAAATCCTCTGGTGTGTAGTGGGCTTCTTACCTAGCCTGATGGCCCTTTCCGGTTACCTGATGTGGCGGGCGCGGCGTAAACCGCAAACACAGCACCGCGCAAAACAAACGATCGAGAGTCCTAGCAAACGAGACGCTAAAGAAGGCTTAGCCAAGGCCTGATATTTGAAAAGTCGCACTTGATAGATGTAAAAAGCCGGGTAATAACCCGGCTTTTTTTATGACGCCTCGATAGCGCTCTCAATGACACTCTTGACGGCACTCTCGATGACACTCTTAGTGGCAACTAACCTTCCATGGGCCAATTGTGCTCTAGCATGCGGCCCTGACTGGTACTAAACGCGTCTTCTCTCTTGGCACACTCATAGACACGCTTCACCGTCATGGGCTTACCGTCCGTGTGCGGCAACGCGGGCAGCTGACTACCGACGAGCTGCTTTTTGTATTGTGACGCCTTGCTGGGCTGCCAGGAGAAACGCACCAGCACCTGCCCCTTATTGGTGTCGATGAAACACTTGTAGTCTTCTCTAGGCTCGGCCTTGAGCGGCCCGGCCATTGCAAAACCAGCAACTAACGCCAGCAAAGTTAATTTATTCACGCTAATTCTCTCAATCATTCTCTTTATCATCTCATGCCTCGGCATCTCTTGCTCGAACAGCATCACCTACTCGAACTGCATCCCTTACTCACCAACTGCATCAACTACTCGCTATAGTAGTAGAGCTTTTTGGCTCGCAGACGACCACCTATGCAGCGGTTATCCCCGGCTGGACAATCGTCATCGGGTGCAACCTTCTCCATCTTCTCGGCGGCGTTACCTATGCCAATAAGATACATGTAGGCATCACCATCCTTTCCTTGTCCCCCCTTGTTGTCGGCAGGTATCACCAGCTGTGGCGTGTCTAATACCAAGTTACCCGCTTCGAGCTTAGTTGAGGTGTAGGTACTAGTACCATATTGAAGATTAAAGCTTCTTACATAGCCCTTACCTGAGCTCAAACACTGATTAGTATTCTTGGAATTTCCAGGAACGAAAGTGGTAAACAACACCTTACCCTTGATAATGGTCGCCGGTGACAGGTTCTTCTCACCTTTATCGGGAAATTTGAAATACCAACCCAGTTTCTTACCAATAGCCAGCTTATCGGGCGTGATCTTCGATCCCGACTCAGTATTTTCATAGAGATCGCCGATAGTCAAAGCCGCTGGCGCCTTAGGCCTGCCTGTACCGCCAAAGGTCTGAGACACCACGTTTCTGTCTTGCAGGACGAAGAGGATATCCTCTCGGGAAGTATCCGACGGCGCCGCCCTGTGACCACTGCCCACCACCACGGCATCGTAAGGCACATTCTGACTCGTGGTCACCTTTGTGGTCTTGCCATTGACCGTATGATCAACCACAGAGACGTTATTAATCAAGGTCTGCGCCACAGCAGGGGCCGAGTAGAAGCGACGATTCTGTGGCAGCGACTTGCCACCCAGATCGGCAAACTTAAAGGCAGACCAGCTGGCCTTATCCGCTTTTGGCAGATCCATGCGCCAGACGCTACCGCCGGTATCGACCGCATAGATACGGTCGGTATTGCCATCTCCGTCGGCATCGAGTACCGCCACACCGCTGGGGATGCTGTCCTGTACCCCTGGCAATGCAGTACCGCCACCGGCGCCAAACTGATGGATAAGTTTGCCGGTATCGGCATCGACGATAAACACGCCGCGTCCCTTATTGTCATTGGTTCCTACACTCTTGCTATCCTTGCCTGCTGGCGAGTAACCGGCACCGAAGATGAGCACGGGCTTATCCGTGCCGCTGGCGCTACGAATCGTGGTCACTACCGGCGTCGACCAGGATTGTCCCAGCTCACTCAGGCCCGGAGAGCTCGCATCGATACGCCACTTGAAGCTTGGTGAATCAGGATTGCTGATATCCAGGGCATAGTAACTACCACCACCACGGCGCATGCCAAAATAGAGCCAGGCTTTTTCTATGCCTGAGGCGCCATTTTTCACATAGGCCACTGGTGACCCATCGACACCATAGACGGAATGCACGCCCGTCGGCACATTGTTTCTCAGGGTCTGAATATTTGGCAGCAGTTCATAAGGCATGAAGGCCCAGCTCTCGCTAACCTCATTGGCAGTGGTGTCATCCTTGAACATATGCATGAAACCATGGTTGGTGCCAACCAGGATACGTATATCCGGGCTGGACTTACTGCCGAAGTTCAATGCCAGAGGCTTAGAGTGCAGGGCATCGCCCATGATGTCACTGCGCCAATTCTTGGTGGGATTGGCAATGCTAGACTGATTCTTCTCGTTGTCCACATCCAGTCCCTTGGTCCAGTCGAAGAGTTCCTTGAGCTGACTCTTATCCACCCCCATGAAATTGGCGAGGTCATCCTTACCACCAGCCTTACTGGCCGCCGCCGATAGACTGAGCTTGTCCATGCCGCCCCCCAGATTACTGTAGAGGGTTCGGCTATCTGCGCTCTGCATGGCCGACAAAACACCGCCCTTGCGAACATCGTTGCCATCGCCGCAAAGCTTCTTAGGCGTCCAATAGGAGCAAGCGCTATCTTTAATATTACCGTCTTTACCGATCGCCAGATTACCCTCGGCGTCGAGCACCTCGCCTTCAGAGTCGACTCTAAACTTCTTAATATTCCCCGTCCAGCGCGGACCTCTGTCCGGCAGGAACATGGAGTAATAGGCATAGTTAAAGGTCTGGGTACGATTAAAGTTGTTGCTGGCCACAGAAGGCGAGGTAAAGCTGGCGCTGTTGGCCAACACCTCATTCACCGCCTGTTGAATCGAGCCCTGCAGCTTAGTCGCGTCGGTGGCATCGAAATAGCTTCCGCCCCCCTTGCTCGCCACCTTCTTCAGCAGATCTTCGGCCTTTTTCGCCCCCTCACTGAAGCCAATGGTGTGGGTGATCACATGTTGATCACCATCCACTTTATCATTCACATCTTTGCGATACATCCAACTCGACAGCGCGCTCATGTAACTGGTGCTGTGCTTGTCGACACCTCTGGTCAACTGCTTTACATATCCGTCAGCGGCACTGTCTAGGGTCGGTTCACCATCTGTAATATAGACAATATAAGCATTATTCTGACACTTCTTGAAAGGACTTTGATAGGTATTCGTGTTCTCTTTGAGCGCATCGGAGTCAAAGCTAGGGTTGTCATTGACGTCATACCACCATTGGTAGTTTTTATCTTGATTGCCAAAGAGCATAGGCTTTCCAGCGAAGTAGAGATATGCCTCGTAGAGGGTTTCACACAGGGGGGTATTCCAGCCATACGCGATTTTCTTAACACCGTCTAACAGAGTCTTTTTTTCTGCGCTCGATAGGGTCTTAATCGCCTTGATGATACGGCCACCGTTACGGCCATTCAATAATGTATCGTCCGGGCCATTCATGTTAAAAATCGCCAGGCCGAAATCCACTCCTGGCGTGGTTAAGATAACGTTTTTTATTGCATTTTTGGCCAAATCCATTCGAGTCATATTTTTCGTTGCCTTCTTACTGTGATACCAACGAAGGTAATCCGCGGTATACACAGTCAGCACCCGCCCGGTACCAAAGCCTGTGAGCTGCGACAACTCTTTGGCTCTCTCCTTGACACTCTCATCAGAACCCTCGCTGGCTGGGGTATACATGATTGGCGTGGTGGGAGAGCCTTGGCTGTCGATCGGCAGCCCCTTAGTTAGCCCACTGGCGTTGAGATACTTGCCATCTTGAATGTCTTCATAGCAATCCACCGCCTTGGCATTCAGACCGTTGTTGTCGCCAAACTCACGCCAGGCACCATTGGCGCCGCTGTAGGTATACTTACGGAAGAAACCAGTAAAGATGCCATAGTCGTTCAGCAACTCCCAAGAGCTCTCGCAGCCGTTAATGGACGCGGAAAATTTACGCCGCTCGTTAGGATCATCTGGATTGGGCAACTTATTCTTACCCTGATCACCTTTTACGTAATAGAGCATCCCTTGCTGGCCATTATTAACACTGGAACTACCACCAGCCCCCGGCTTATAAGGCACATCCACATCATAGACTGTGGTGCCCATACTGCCTGAGTTATCGAAGATGATCAGGATCTGAGGCCTGGCCCCAGTACGGGCGCTCGCCTCATAGACATATAACTCGGTATCGTCGGCCCACGAAGAAGCCGAGAGAAGACTCATGATGGCAGTCAATAGAGCAACAAAGCTTTTCACAAGCTCTCCCTTTCGCTGCATTATGATATTTGCCAGAGCAGACTGACCAGCGCGCAAAATATCCATTTCACTAAACCTATTACTTCAAATTTTTTTAATTTTTTAAATGACCCCCTACCCCACTCCCACGGCTCAACTCTCAATCCTAGATGACAAAGGCTATCAACCAAAGACAGACTTTCAGACAAGAGAACACTAGCCGGAAGCATGAATTTGGCAATACAAGATGAGACAAAAGTGCGATAGAAAGCGGATTTAACACGCCATTGATACAAAATGCAACATTTTTAACCAAATTGAATCATGCAAACAGGAGGAACATCGAATTTTGAATGAATAGCGGACTTAGCCAGCAGGAGTGCTATTTTATTGACACTGGCATGACCAGTTTAATAAACAAACAATTCCAAACTAAAGCAAAAACTCCAACATAAATTAAACAACTGAGAAAAAAGGATTTATTAGAAAGCAGGTGGCGTTAATTAAACAACTAGCCAGATGAAAACAAGATAGAGTCAGCCGTCGTATTAATGACACTCGCTCCATCTCAGTTATTATGGTGAATATTTAATCAACAAAACCTGTGAAATATTCACTTTTTCTTTAAGATGTAAATTTTTCAACTTAATGGCTATTTAGGCCAAACATAGAAACATGAAATTAATCTAATGAATTGTTTGAGGTAATCATCTCTTATGACAATCACATTTTATGACAATCATCTTTAAGACAACAAATTTAGAAACGATTATCAATGTGAAATAATAAGTAAAAGATAATCCAACGCCTCAATTTTATCGGCAATTCGTCAGCTCCATCTTTAAATCTGCTCTTCCTAACTAATGCCTTTGAATAACACTCTCTGTATTTAAGGAAACAAGTTAGCAAGCCAAGAGTTGGCAACTTACAGGGTCAACCGGCTCAACATCGACCTCGACAGCATTGGCACTGAGACAAGTTCTCTGTGAAAGGCATTTTACCTTTACCCCCTAAGGATCAGATGAAACACAGCGAAGGTCTTGTCTCTGTCTTTTCTCTGTCTTGCCCCTATCTCACACAGAGGCAAGACAGGAGCGTCACTCTTGCATCGAGTCGTCTAATCTAACAATCAGCCACTCAGGCGCCGCTTGACTGCTGTTTGGCGATGGCGGTCTCAAGCTGGGCGGCGACGAAACCCGGTGAGCGGGTGCGACCCGAGATCAGCCGATACATGGCAGGGATCACCAACAGGGTCACCAGGGTGGCGAACGCCATGCCGAAGAACACCACTGTGCCCACGGCGATCCGGCTCTCAGAACCGGCGCCGCTCGATAGAATCAAGGGCACGGCACCGACCAAGGTGGTGAAGGCCGTCATCAGGATGGGGCGCAGGCGACGCGCCGAGGCGTCCAGTATCGCCTGATCCAGCGAGGCGCCCCTGTCCCTGAGCTGATTGGCAAACTCGACGATTAAGATGCCATTCTTAGTCACCATGCCGATCAGCATGATCATCCCGATCTGGCTATAGATGTTGAGCCCGAGCCCCATCAGATAGAGACCGATGAATCCACCGAAAATCCCCATGGGAACCGTCAGCATTACCACCAGCGGGTTGATGAAGCTCTCGAACTGGGCCGCCAACACCAGGTAAGCCACCAGCAGCGCTAAACCGAAGACCAGCATGACGCTGCTCTGATTTTCCTTAAACTCTTTCGACTCCCCCGTGTAGCTGATGCTGATATCGCCGGGTAAGATCTCGATAGCCTTGGCATCGAGGAAGTCCAGCGCCTCACCTAAGGTATAGCCCTCACCGAGGTTGGCCTTGAGGGTTATCGACTTCTGCTTATTGGTATGGCTTAGCTTATGGGCCGAGGCGACCTCTTCGATATGGGTGATGGCATCTAAGGTGATCAGCTCACCGTTGGCGGCGCGCATATAGATCTGACTCAGGTCCGCCATGCTGTTAAAGCTCTCCTCCTTGCCCCGCAGATATACGTCATACTCTTCGCCGCGCTCGATAAAGCTGGTCTCGCTGCGTCCACCTAGCATCACCTCCAGAGTCTGGGACACCTGAGCAACACTTATTCCCAGCTCCGCGGCGCGCTGCCTGTCCACGCTCACCACCAGCTCTGGGGTGGTCTCGGCATAGTCAAGATCGGCCCCCGTGACGATTGACGAGGCATCGGCGATCGCCTTAAGCTCGCTCGCCCACTTGAACAGCTCATCATAGTCACTGCCGCCCAGCACAAATTGCACCGGCTCGCTGGACTTGCCCCTAAAGCCGGGCAACATGGGCCGCACCATCACATCTGGGATCCCCTTAAGCGCCTTAGCCACCACAGCCAGCGCCTGCTGCGCATTGATATCGCGGGCCTGCCAATCCTCTAGCTGCATGATCACAAAGCCGGTTTGATCACCTGCCCGTCCCCCGAACGCCGGCGCCTGTACGCTAAAGGATTTGATCACTCCCTGACTGAGCAGCGGCATCAGGCGCTGCTCGACGATATCCATATTGGCCGTCATCCGGTTGTAGCTGGTGCCCTCCGCCCCCTTGACGAAGGCGAAGATCACGCCTCTGTCTTCCTGGGGCGCCAGCTGCGCAGGCACCTGGTTCATCAGCAGACCGCTACCTATGACACAGGCGACAATCACCACAGGCGCCGCCAGGCGGTAACGCACCGCCCAGGCCACGGCGCGGCGATACCAGGCTTCGAGTCGGGCGAAACCGCTGTCCATCAGACGATTAAGGGCATTGGGCCTGTGTTTGCGCTTGAGGAGCTTACTACCAAGCACTGGGGTCAGGGTTAGGGCGATAACCGAAGAGAAGATCACCGCCATGGCCAGCATCACGGCAAACTCGGTAAAGAGACGCCCCACCATGCCATCCATAAAGGAGATAGGCAGAAACACCATCACCAACACGGCGGTGGTGGCCACCACGGCAAACCCCACCTCTCTGGCCCCCTTATAGGCCGCCAGAATCGCAGGTTCACCCCGCTCGATATGGTGAAAGATGTTCTCAACCACCACGATGGCATCATCCACCACCAAGCCGATAGCCAGGATGAGCGCCATCAGGGTCAGTAGATTGATAGAGTAACCCAGGTAGTTTGCGGCGATGAAGGCCGAGATCAGCGACACTGGTACGGTCACCGCGGGGATCAGCGTTGCCCTCGCCTGACCGATAAACAGATAGAGCACCAAGACCACCAAGGCCCCGGTGATATAGAGGGTGTTGTACACCTCGCCGATAGACTGGTCGATAAAGACGGTCGAGTCATAATCCACAGACAGCTGAGTGCCCTCAGGCAGGAATTTCTGTAGCTTATCCACCTCCTCGCGCACCCGCTGCGCCACCTGCAAAGGATTGGCGTCCGACTGCGCCACAATTCCTAAGCTGAGGTTAGGCACACCGTCACTCTTGAAGGTGGAGTTTTCATTCTCGGCGCCGATAAACACCCGCGCCACGTCCTTAAGATAGATGGGGCTGCCGTCGCTGGCGGTTCGCACCACCAAGTAATCGAAGTCTTCAGGGTGCAGGTATAGTCTGGCGGTGCGTACCGTCATCACAGTCGTGTCGTTGCGCACCTCACCGCCTGGGCTCTCCACGTTCTCGCTGCGCAGCGCATCGGTAATATCTGTGGTGGTCACCCCGCGCCCGGCCATCAACTTAGGATCCAGCTGCACATACATCACCTTATAGAGACCGCCGGAGATATTGACCGAGCTCACCCCGGTGATCAGGCTAAACCTGTCCTCAAGCACTCGCTGGGCATAATCGGTCAGCTGAGTCCTGTCCATAGTGCTGGAGCTGAGGTTGATGTAAACGGAAGGCTCGCCCGACCCATTGTCCTTGGAGACGATAGGCTCATCGGCCTCGTCCGGCAGACGACGCTGGGCGCGGGCCACGGCGTCGCGCACATCGCTCACCCCTTCGGTTAGGTTCCAGTCCAGATCGAAGCTGATTGTGATGCGTGACATGCCGTTGCGGGTCACAGAGGTGATCTCGTCGATGCCGCTGATCCCCGTAAGCTCATCCTCGAGCACTGTGGTGATCTGACTCTCCATGATGCTGGCCGAGGCGCCGCTGTAACTGGTCATCACAGTCACCACGGGGCTCTCCACATCCGGCATCTCTCGCACCGCCAGCTTGGAGAAACTCACCAGACCAAATACACACAGCAGCAAGCTTAAGACGACCGCCACCACGGGGCGTTTTACCGACACATCCGACAGCAACATTAGCTCTGCCCCCGCGCGGTGTCAGTCTCGCCCGTCTGAATCTGGGCCTGAGTCAAACGCCTGCCTCCCGGCCCCTCGGCGAGCTGGCCGGTTTCAACATCTTCCACCTTGATGCCATCACGCATGTTGACCAGTCCCTTGACCACGATTCTGTCGCCCAAGGATAAGCCATCATCGATCAGCACCTGATCGTCGATACGCGCCCCCAGAGTCACCTGAGTGCGGCGCGCGATATTATCGGTGTCGATCACATAGATGAAACGTTTGGTGCCTGAGTACTCCAGCGCCTGAACCGGCACTACCGCCTGGGTCACAGGAGCAAAATTAAGCCGCGCCGAGATCAACATGCCGGGCCTGAGCTGAAGGCTGGGGTTATCAAAATTCACCCTCACCTTAAGATTAAGGGTCTCGGGATTGATCCGCGGCGCCATGGCCACCACCTGACCATGAAACTCGGCGCCGGGCCAGGCGCTGCTGCTGGCCACCACAGGCATGCCTAAGTAGATCTGCGACAGATAACGTTCGGGGATCTGCAGATCCAGACGCATGCTGGAGAGATCGTCCAGGCTGACCAGCTCGCTGCCCACGCTCACCAGCTTGCCCAGACTAAAGTCCACCAGCCCGATCACACCGTCGAAGGGCGCCTTGAGGGTGTGATAATCTAAGTCAGCCTGGGCGGCCTGGAGCCTGGCCTCGGCAATATCGACGCTGGCCAGCTGAGCATCTATCTCTGTCTGGGTAATGGCGTGCTGTTCTATGAGCCGCTTGTACTCGCCTAACTTGCGCCGCTCATCGTTCAGATAAGCCTTGGCCTCTGCAAGATTCGCCTTGGCCTTGGCATCTTCAAGATGTACCAATACCTGCCCCTGAGACACCGCCTGATTGTCGCTTAAGTTGATCGCCTGCACCTTACCCGATACCTCGGCAGCTATCTGTACCGAGCGATTGGCGGCAAGCTTGCCCACCAATGAGAGATGCTGAGCCACTTCATGGGACTCGACCCGGGCACTGGCAATCGGCACGGCTCTGGCCTCAGCTTTGGCATGAGAGGGTTTGCCATTTATAGCTTGGGCCGAAGAATTAGGGGACTGACTCTTAGCCTGATTGGCATTAACGGCAAAGGTGAGCAAGGCGGCTAGCGCCAGCATGCCAAGGGGAATGTACAGGTATTTTTTATCCATTGGGGTGGTATCTTATCCATGGGCTTTTCGACAGCCCCTATTGTAAAATGGCGCCGCCCTTAGGTGGGTAAAGCAATGTAAAGCTGCGCAAAGCGTCACATTCATTGAAGCGTAAGAGTGCAAACAGATGTGTCGGCTAGCCTTTACCTATCGCCAAAACTCATTCAGACGCCCAGACTTCACTTTTGTTGAACCCTGCGCATCCCCTCTTCCAGAGCCATAACTTGGAACGGCCAAACGAGCCGCCCACTTGAGTTTTTCTGCAATAACATTAAAGTAAAGCCACCATAACAATATCAAAACACCCTACAGAAGGTGGCGCTGTTGCATCAATCCTGTTTCGATAGACCCATTATCATCATCTCGGCGCCGCGATCCGGCAGCACCCTGCTTTTTGAACTCTTAAGCCATAGCGAATCACTCTGGACCATTGGTGGCGAGAGCCACGCAGTAATAGAAAAGCATAGGCAGCTCAATATCACCGCTAAGGGATTTGCCTCCAACGCGCTGGATATCAGCGACTGGGATGCGGACATTGACCAGCAGCTCAAGGCAGATTTTGAGGCCGCACTAAGAGATCATCAGGGTAAGGCCTACCAGAAGAGCTTAGGACCGATCCGCTTTCTGGAGAAAACCCCAAAGAACAGCCTGCGTATCGACTTTCTCGCTAAGCTCTTTCCCGACGCCCGATTCATCTATCTGGTCCGGGATCCCAAGGAAAATGTTGCCAGCATAATGCAGGCCTGGCGCAGCGGCCGTTTTCGCACCTACCCTGGCCTGCCCGGCTGGGGCGGCGACTGGTCACTCCTGCTGCCTCCGGGTTGGCAGGCGCTCAGAGGAAAGCCACTAGAACAGGTCGCCTGCTTCCAGTGGTGTCAGGCCAACGAGCACATCATGGCCTCGCTGGACAAGCTGCCCCAAGAGCGCTGGCACTTAGTCAGCTATCATGATCTGGTTGCCGATCCTAAGGGCACCACCCAGAAGATAGTCGAGTTCTGCCAGCTTCCTTTAGACGCCTCATTGGCCGAGCGCTGCGAAGGCAAGCTGCTTCACTCACGCTACACAGTCTCGGCTCCTAAGGCCGATAAATGGCTGGCCAACTATGCGGCCATCGCCACCATCTGGCCACAAACACAGGCTTGCCTGCATAAGGTAAATCAGCGACTGGCATCACGAGACATCTTGCCTTTTGCGACAAATCTGCCCTCGCCACCAGAGGACCAACAAACGCCAGCGTCAACTCCCCCTTATAAGGTAGAGACCAAACCCGAGCAAGCGAATGCCCTGTCAACCGAGGGTTCGCGCACTCGCTACCCAAATACCGCCCGCAATGCCCCTTGCCCCTGTGGCTCTGGGCTGAGATACAAGGCCTGTCACGGCAAACTGCAATAGGGATAAAAGAGAGATTATGAAGTTAGCAAAAGAGTTCTACCGTCTGCCCCTAAGCTTTGATGTCGAGCGCCTGCAACAGGAGCTGTCGGTCTTCACCGAGGAAGACTGGCGCGCCCATCATGAAAGCTTTAAAGGCAATTCGGCCATCGCCCTCATCTCGGTCGGCGGCAGCTTTAACAACGAGTTTAAGGGCCCCATGAGTCCCACTCCGGCGCTGCTGCAGAGCCCCTATCTTCAGCAGGTTATCGCCTCCTTCGGTGAGGTAATTGGCCGCTCTCGTCTGATGCGCCTGGCCCCCGGCTGCGAGGTGCCGCTGCACAGCGACATCAACTACCATTGGCACAACCGGGTACGCATCCATATTCCCATCGTCACAGACGACGCCGTGCAATTTCACTGTGACGATAAGCAGGTACACATGGGTGAAGGCGAATGCTGGATCTTCGACTCCTGGAAATATCATAAGGTAGTGAACGACAGCGACAAGATGCGGGTGCATCTGGTTATCGACACCATGGGCTCGAGTCGTTTTTGGCAGATGGTCAACGAGGCATCGCTAGCCTATGGCAACCTAGAAGACCCAGACTTTAAGCCTAAACACCTGAGTTACACTCCAGAGAAATCTACAGAGATCATCACAGAGAAAGTGAACTTCCCCTTGGTGATGCCCCCCAGCGAGGTACGTCTGCTAACCCAGGAGCTCTGTGCTCAGATCCAAAGCGCAACGGGAAATAGCTCAGTGGCAAGCCAAGCCTTTATCAAGTTACTCAATGACTTCGCGCTAGATTGGCAGGCACTCTGGTCACAGTTTGGCGATGATAAGGCCGGCTGGGACGTCTTCCATCGACTGCGGCAACAAACTTTGGCGCAGGCGGCGCCGCTAGAGCAGCAGGTGATGGTGGACAGTCAGACATCGGCAATGAAGATACTGGTGCATCTGATCATGGGGCCGGCCATGAGCCCAGAGTTGGCTCAGGTAAATACAGCCGCACCTCAACCTGTGCCGACACCCAGCGCCCCCATATCTTCACAAACAAGACCCGCACCATCGTCGCAAGCCGCTAGCACTATGAAGAAACCGCAACCCGAGCCTGGACTGACTCGCAACAGCCCCTGCCCCTGCGGCTCTGGCAAGAAATATAAGCAGTGCCACGGTCAGCTTAACTAACCCCTAGCCGTTCGTAATGGCCGTTAGCGATGGCCGTTAGCGATGGCCGTTCGCATTAGCCAATCGGCTTCAGCCATACAACAAAGGGCGACACACTTGTGTCGCCCTTTTTTACTGTGTCAGCGCTTACTTAAGACACCTAATTCAAGACATCTAATTCAAGACATCTAATTCAAGACATCTAATCCAAGACATCTAATCCAAGATAGCTTAGGTTATCGCCCCATCAACTCAAGAAGGTCTTTTGAGCCCTATCGGCAATCTCGGTCAGGGTACGATAGGCATTGGGAATGAATGCCGCGTAGGCCTCACTCTGACCTATCGCCTTAACATTCATCGGCCTTCTTACCTGACTGGCACTAGGGGTCAGCACGCTGCGCTTTGACTCATAGAACTTAAGACAGGCAGGCTCGAGTGCCAAACCGACATAGTCCACCATGGCCGGGATCTGCTGATCCGGCGCCTTTACCAACTGCTCGAAACAGAGGTGATACAGGCTATCGCCATAGGTCTGCTGCCAATGGGCCATCAACTCCAGATATAGCTGCCAATAGTGGCATATATCATCCAGATGGTAGGAGTAGTCATGACCATGGCTAAAGTGCTGCTTATAGACCCCCATGGCGTTGTCTCTGGCATCGCGGATCACATTGATGATCTTGGCCTCAGGAAACAGTGTCTTGATGAGACCAATATGGATGAAATTGTTGGGGTTCTTGTCTATCACTAAGCTTGGCACCAGGCTTGGCGACACTTCTCCTTGGGACTGGAGATATTGATTCACCTGCTCGATATACTGCTGACGCATCTGGGCTATCTGCTCATCTGACAGCCGGGGCAACATGGCGCCATAGCCTCCCTTCATCTCCAGACTCAATGCCAGACGCTCCATGAAGGGCAGCTCATCAGTCGCGGCAACTTGAGAGTGGCTGGCAAGGATCTGCTCGCACAGGGTGGTGCCCGAGCGCGGCATGCCGACAATAAAGATAGGTGTCCAAGGCCCGCTAGTCTCTGCACCGCGCGGCTTCACCTCAACCGACTTGAGGCTATCGACCAAGCGGGTAAAGGCCTCTCTCTTAAAGGGGCGTAGTGGACGCATCAGCTGGTTGGCCATTCGCACTGCATCGAAGGCCTGCTCACCCTGCTTGCGCTGCTCATAGACACGATTCAGGGCGAAATGAAAC
Source organism: Shewanella sp. KCT (assembly GCF_007636505.1). Lineage (NCBI taxonomy): Bacteria > Pseudomonadati > Pseudomonadota > Gammaproteobacteria > Alteromonadales > Shewanellaceae > Shewanella > Shewanella sp. KCT. The sequence continues at coordinate 40,067 of NZ_LVDJ01000010.1, read as the reverse complement.
AGCGACTGACTCGCCTGAGAGAACTCCTCGGCAGCAATATTGGCCTTAAGGGCGGCTTCATCTTGCTCGGTGAACCGATAGTTTTTCAGATCCGCCAGACTCCAGTAGGCGGTCGCCTGCTGACTGGGCGCCAAACGAATATAATCATGGTAGAAGGCTGCGGCCTTATCTGTGTCCCCCTTGGCCTTGTAGACATGCCCAAGGTTGAGGCTTGCCTGCGCCGCCTGCTCATCACCCGCTAACCCAGCAAGTAGCGCCGACTCGGCCGTCGCCATATCGCCGGTGCGGCTGGCGTTTATCCCCAGGCGAAGCTGCAGGCTTAGATCTTGCGGCGTTTCTTTAACCAGCTCCCTGAGTAAGTTGACGGCATCGAAGAAGGCCTCGCGGCACTCATGCAGGGTCACCAGATTTAAGCGCAGTTCTTGATCTTGAAATCCAGCCGCTTGGGCCTTTAGGTAGCAGCTCAAGGCTTCTTGATGCTCACTACTTCGAAAAGCGAGGTGGCCCAATAGCGCCTGCGCCTCACCATTACTGGGTTCTCTGCGAATCACCTTACGGGCATAGATGCCGGCAGAGGAGAATTTTCCACTCTGATAAAAGCCTCTGGCTTCCTCTAAATAGCGCGCTTCTCGACTCAAGTCATACTCCTGTTGTTATCGTTATTATTTAAGTGACTGCGACTGTGATCTTGGTTTGCAGGCCTATTCTAAACATCGCCCCCAGACAAAAGCAACGAAGTGTTAACAAAGCCTATTTATTCCCCTGCCCCTTCCCCTCATCAAGCCACTAAGTTAAGGTCAAGCCATGACTCAACAAGCTAAGCTGTCAAATTGAAACGGATCGCCCTCTTTGTCGATGTACAAAACATCTATTACACCTGCCGCCAGGCCTATGGTCGTCAGTTTAACTACCACGCGCTGTGGCAGAGACTTAATGAGCAGGGGGAGATAGTTACGGCGTTAGCCTATGCCATCGACCGGGGCGATGATGGTCAGATAAAGTTTCAGGACGCGCTAAAACATATCGGCTTCGAGGTCAAGTTGAAGCCCTTTATCCAGCGCAGTGACGGCAGCGCCAAGGGCGACTGGGACGTGGGGATCACCATAGATATCATGGAACACGCCCCTGAGGTGGATACTGTCATCTTGCTCTCGGGCGATGGCGACTTCGCGTTGCTGCTCGAACATATCGGCCGCAAGTATCCCCTAGAGACAGAGGTTTATGGCGTGCCTGAGCTCAGTGCCAAGGCGCTGATGGACGCAGTCACCCAGTTTCATCCCATAGAAGGTGAACTGCTACGCTAGTCGAGCATCTCGGGAGCTAGCTGCTCAAGCTAGCCCCTGACGTTAACCCATCACGATAGCCCCTCACATTAGCCCCTGACGTTAACCACTCAAGTTAGTCCCTCAAGGTCAGTCATTATCGCCAGAGGCTTACAGGCAGTAGAGGTGCTGACAGTAACGCTTTGCCGAGGCGCCCCAGCTGAAACGCTTCTGACTGGCATTGTCACAGATAACATGCCAGGCCTCCTTGCCGATGAGCGGCAAGGTCTGCGCCAGCACCTCCAGCAAGGCACTCGCCTGCTCCGCCAAGCTATCGCCGTAGAAGACGAAACCGTCTTCGCCATGACTCACCGTATCTTTGAGGCCCCCGACGCCATGAACCAGACAGGGCTGAGCGGCCCGCATCGCCAGCATTTGGCTAATGCCGCAGGGCTCGAAGGAGCTGGGCATGATAAACAGGTTACCGCACTCGTACAGGGTGTCAGACAATGGCAAGTCGAAGCCGTTGACAAAGAGCAGGTTCTGATAGCGCCCGGCAAGCTTTGCCAGTTGCGCCTCTATCGCCTGATCGCCGCTACCCAGGATAGCCATCAGGCCGTTAGGGGCGTGATCAGCCAAGAGCTTTAGCAGATATTCTAGGGTGCTGATACCCTGCTCATCACGATAGCAGAGGATCGCCATCTTCTGATCCGTCAGGCGCCCTACAGAGGTCAGCAGCAGCCTAGGGGCATCCTGAAACTCCGATTGTCGCCTCAGCCGGGCAAGGGTCATCAGCGCCTGCTGATCCACGCTGCGCACCCAAGGTGTCTGGCATAACCAACCTTGTATCGCCCGCTCGGCGCTATCGATGAGCGGCAACAGCTTGTCGGTGTTGCCCCTGAGCAGCGCCTGACGTTTGCTGAGCTGACCCGAACGTTTCAACTTACTCGGATACTCGCAGCCGTTTAAGATGCCATGCAGCGCGCCCGCTTGCTGCTTCTGCTGAAGGTCCGCCTCCAGCCCTTCGCCGCCAATAAACCCCTTGTCGGGCGATGAGGGACGCAGCACCTCCTGGGCATAGCTGGGGGACACCAGATGCACGCGATCGCTCAGCACTATGGCGGCGCGCAGTGGATTGAAACATTGGGGATACCTGGGATCTGTCACCTGATTGAGCGCATCACTGCCAAGCGAGGCAAACAGACTCGGCAACCAGGCCTGCAAGGAGGAGTGCTCCTGAGTTAAGGGGCGCGCCCCCTGAATCGCCAGATTGTGGATAGACAGCACACAGGGGATCGCCTGCAGCGCTGCATACTCGGGGGCAAAGGCCCGCAGCAGCGCCAGCACGCCGCAGTGCCAGTCGTGCAGATGCAGATGGTCCGGCCGAGGCATCAAGCCGGACAACACCGCCTTGGCGACCCCGAGGCAGAACAGGGCGAACTTGTTGGCGTCCTCGGCGAAAGGGCGATCGCTCGCCCCCGGGGTGTAGATCTTACCGCCCTGATCGAACAGCGGGTGATCCAACAAGAAGAGGTTCACCTCAGGCAGACTGGGATGCGCCGCGCGGTAGAGGGTCAGCCAGTGGGGCTGACCATAGAAGTCGACCACCAGTTCACCCAGCGGCTCGGCTTTCTGCTGACGATGCAGAAAACCATAGCTTGGCATGATCACATCGCTACACACACCCAGCGGATAGAGGGCGCCCGGCAGGTCACGGATCACATCGGCCATGCCGCCCACCTTGGCGCCCTTGAGCGCGCCATTTTCGGCGGCGACCATCAACACGCGCTTCATGGCGCTCTCCCCTTGCGTCTTACTCATAACCCACCGGTAGCCCCAACATGTCACGGGTCACCAGGGTGATCCCACCTTCCGAGACCCTAAAGCCCCGCGCCCTGTCGTGATCATGGTCATGGCCAATTACCGTACCCTCGGGGATGATGCAGCCTCTGTCTAAGATGGCGTTCTTGATCTGGCAGTGACGCAGCACCACCACATCGGGCAGCACCACAGCGTTTTCCACCGTAGAGTAGGAGCAGACCTGCACCTCGTTGAACAGCACGCTGCGTCTCACGGTCGAGCCCGAGATGATGCAGCCACCGGAGACGATGGAGTCCACCGCCATGCCGCGGCGCTCGTCGTCATCGAAGACAAACTTGGCCGGCGGCAGCTGCTCCTGGAAGGTCCAGATGGGCCACTTGGCATCATAGAGATTCAGCGCCGGGGTGGGCGATAGCAGCTCCATGTTAGCCTGCCAGAAGGAATCCAGGGTACCCACGTCGCGCCAGTAGGCCTCCTCATCGGTGAAGCCGCTTCTGAACGGGTGGGCGTAGACCTCGTGGCCCTCGATGATCGATGGGATGATATCCTTGCCAAAGTCGCGATCCGAATTCTCGTTCATGGCATCTTTCTTGAGCTGCTCGAACAGGAATTCAGTGTTAAACACATAGTTCCCCATAGACGCCAGACACATCTCGGGATTTTCCGGCAGATGCTTGGGCAGCTCAGGTTTCTCTTCGAAACCGAGGATCTTGTTGCGCTCATCCACCTCGACCACCCCAAAGGCGCCCGCGGCCTCGGCCACAGGTACCTCGAGGCAGGAGACCGTCATATCGGCGCCCGACTCGGCATGGGCGGCCAGCAGGCCCGCATAGTCCATGCGATAGACGTGATCGCCCGAGAGGATCATCACATACTTAGGCAACTCGTGGCGTATGATGTCGATATTCTGAAATACCGCATCGGCCGTGCCCTTATACCAGCTCTCGGAATAACGCTGAGAGGCGGGCAGGATCTCCACCGACTCACCCAGCTCCTTCTTGAAGTGGCCCCAGCCGCGCATCACGTGGCGGATCAGCGAATGCGACTTGTACTGGGTCACCACGCCGATGCGGCGAATGCCCGAGTTGATGCAGTTCGACAGCGGGAAGTCTATGATGCGGAACTTGCCCCCGAAATAGAGCGACGGCTTGGCGCGCCAATCGGTCAATTCATGCAGACGTGAACCTCGCCCCCCGGCCAAGATTAATGCATAGGTTTCTCGGGTTAAATTACTGATATAACGTGGGCTAGGATTCATGTTAGGCATAGGTACTCACTCCTTGAGATAAAAAACACACCAGTTGCTTGGGCGCCGCGGCGACCCGACTTAGCTCGATAAACGTCATTAGGCTATCCCCCAGATCTCGTCTCGATATTGACCAATGGTGACATCGCTGGAGAAGCGACCACTGGCGGCGGTATTGCGTATGCTCATCTGTGTCCAATGGTGGGGATCCCGGTAGGCCTTGGCCGCCTGCACCTGAGCGAGCCGGTAAGACTCGAAATCGGCGGCGGTCATCCAAGGGTCCCGAGGACAACGTATGCTGTTAATGATGGGATCGAATATCCCAGGCTCAAGCAGATTAAAGTGGCCACTCTCCAGCAGGCTCATCACCTCGGTCAGCGCCTGCGACTTGGCGATAAAATGCTGGGGATCGTAGTGGGGTCTCAAAGCCTCCACCTCGTCGGCCCTCAGGCCGAAAAGGAAGAAATTATCCTCACCCACCTCTTCGAGCATCTCGATATTGGCGCCATCAAGGGTGCCTATAGTGAGGGCGCCGTTCATCATAAACTTCATGTTGCCGGTGCCCGAGGCCTCCTTGCCGGCGGTAGAGATCTGCTCGGAGAGATCCGTCGCCGGGCAGATACGCTCCATGGCGCTGACGTTATAGTTGGGGTAGAAGGCAAAACGCAGATAAGGGGTCACCAGAGGGTCTGAGTTGACCATATGGGCCACATTATTAGCGAGCTTGATCAACAGCTTGGCCATGGCATAGCCAGGGGCCGCCTTGCCGCCGATCAGCACGCACCTAGGGGTGATATCCGTGAGTTTGCCCTGCTGGATCTGGTGATACAGGTGGATCACATGCAGGATATTGAGCAGCTGACGCTTATATTCGTGAATGCGTTTCACCTGCACATCGAACATCATCTTAGGGTCGAAGCGAACATCGCACTCCTGCTCCACCAGCTCGGCCAGCTGCTGCTTGTTGCCATGCTTGACCTCCTGCCAGGCCTTGAGCAGCCCCTCGTCATCGGTGAAGGCGTTGAGGGCGCTGAGACGGCTAAGATCTTTCACCCAGCCTTCGCCTAATCGCTTGCCCAGCAGCTCGGCCAGCGCGGGATTACTCTGGGCCAGCCAGCGTCTCGGCGTCACACCGTTGGTCTTGTTGTTGAACTTCTCGGGCCAGAGGGCATAGAAGTCCTTAAACAGGCCAGAGGTTAACAGCTGAGTGTGCAGCCCGGCGACACCGTTCACCGAGAAGCTGGCGACAATCGCCAAGTAAGCCATGCGGATATGGGGCTCATCGCCCTCTTCGATGATCGACATGGCTCGCAGCTTGTCGCCATCGCCCGGCCAATGGTGAGCTACCATGTCCAGGTAGCGGGCGTTGATCTCATAGATGATATCCAGCAGCCTGGGCAGCATGTGGGCGAACATGCGCACCGGCCAGCGCTCCAGCGCCTCGGGCAGCAGGGTGTGGTTGGTGTAGGCCATGGTCTGGCTGGTGATCTCCCAGGCCTGATCCCAGGAGAGACCATACTTGTCCATCAAGAGGCGCATCAGTTCGGGGATCGCCACACTGGGGTGAGTGTCGTTAAGCTGCATCACATGCTGGCGGGCAAAATCCCTAAAGTCGGGACCGCGCTGGCTCACCCAGGTATTGAGCAGATCCTGCAGGCTGGCAGAAGAAAGAAAATATTGCTGGCGCAGCCTCAACTCCTTACCGTTCTCGCTGGCGTCATTGGGATAGAGCACCATGGTGATCTGCTCCGCCAGGTTCTTACGGGCCACCGCCTCCGTGTAATCCCCCTGGTTAAACTCCTCGAGATCGAAATCGTCGGTGGCCTCAGACTTCCACAGTCTGAGGGTGTTTATCCGCTCGTTACGATAGCCGGGCACAGGGATATCATAGGCCACCGCCAGCACATCCTGAGTCTCCACCCAGGTGTATTGACGCTTACCGTCACGGTCGATATAGGACTCGGTATGGCCGAAGAAAGGCACAGTCACGTTGTGGCTTGGCACCCTCACCTCCCAGGGATTACCGTCCCTGAGCCAGCGGTCGGGGCGCTCCACCTGATAGCCGTCACACAGCTTCTGGGCGAACATGCCGTACTCATACCTTATGCCGTAGCCGGTGACATTGAGATCCAGGCTGGCGCAGCTGTCGAGGAAGCAAGCCGCCAGGCGTCCCAGGCCGCCGTTGCCCAGCCCGGCGTCATGCTCCTGAGCCTCCAGAGTCTCCAGCGCCACCGCATAGTCTTTCAATACTTGGGCGCTCTCGTTGTTCATATCCAGATTCAGCAGCGCATTGCCAAGGGCCCGCCCCATGAGGAACTCCAGCGAAAGATAGGCGACCTTCTTGTTGCCCGTCTCACGATCCAGCTGGCGGGTGGCGCGCCACTTGGGCAGCATCTGATCTTTCACGCTCATGGCGAAGGCGTAAAACAGCGCCTGCTCGTCGCGCTCCTTGGGGGTCAGGCTCTTGTCGATATGACGCTCGAAACAGGCCCCCAGGGTCTCACAGGGATCGCAGATAAGGCTGTCGACCTTGGCTTCAACCTTTACCACAGGCTTGCTGCTAGTCTTACTCGTTTTAGTGGACTTCACCGGCTTAGCTGTCGAACTCATCTAGACTCTCCTTTGGCTGAAGGCTCTTTTAGCGCTGAGGGCTCTTCTCTCGCTGAGGGCTCTCCCGTCACCAAAGGCGCCGAGGTAAATTGGGCGTAATAGATCATCAGGCTGCGGTCCTGCAGCACCAGGCTGGCGCCCTGTAGCAGGGCCTGATAGGTGGCGGACTCGCCATACTGGGGACTGTCCTGGGTACTGAGCAGACACTGCCACTGCACAATCCCCTCGAGGCTAGGGAGGGTGAATTGTTGGGGCCTGTTGTCGGCGTTAAACATCAGCAGCAGCGCCTGACGGCAACCGGCCTGGGCCTCCAACTCGCCGCTGATCACCAGGCTCAGGGTGCGGGTCTGCGCCTCGCCCCAGTGGGCCTTGGTCATGGGCTCGCCCTGCCTACAGAACCAGTCCAGCCCAGGCGAGGTATGGTTGGCACTCTCGTGGATATAGTCTCTGTGGCATAGCATGGGGAAGCGGCGGCGCAGCTTGATGAGGTTAGTGGTGAAACTCAGCAGTTCGTCGCTATCGATATCCTTGCGCCAATTGAGCCAGCTAGCGGGATTGTCCTGGCAATAGGCGTTGTTGTTGCCCAGCTGGCTATGGCCCACCTCATCGCCGGCAAGCAGCATGGGCACACCCTGAGACATAAACAGAGTGGTGAGCATGTTGCGGCACTGGCGGGCACGCAGTGCGGTGAGCGCCAGCTCGTCGCTCTGTCCCTCAAGGCCATAGTTGTCGCTGTAGTTCTCGTTGTGGCCGTCGCGATTCTGCTCGCCGTTGGCCTGATTATGCTTGTGGCGATAGCTCACCAGATCCATCAGGGTAAAGCCATCATGGCTGGTGATAAAATTGATGCTGGCGGCGGGCTTGCGGCCGGCGTGTTCGAACAGATCGCTGGAGCCATGAAAGCGGGTGGCGAACTCGGGCAACATGCCGGCATCGCCGCGCCAGAAACGGCGCACCGTATCACGATACCTGTCGTTCCACTCGCTCCAGCCAATGGGGAACTGCCCCAGCTGATAGCCACCTGGGCCTATGTCCCAGGGCTCGGCGATAAGACGCACCCGGCTAAGCACAGGATCTTGGCTGATGGCATCGAAGAAGCCGGAGCCCACATCGAAGCCGTGATCCTCACGCCCCAAGGTACTGGCCAGATCGAACCTGAAGCCGTCGACCCCCATCACCTCGACCCAGTAGCGCAGCGAGTCCATCACCAGCTGTAACACCCTGGGATGGGACAGGTTGAGGGTGTTGCCGCAGCCGGTGTCATTGATGTAGTAGCGCGGCTCGCTGGGGTGCAGACGGTAGTAGCTGAGGTTATCTATCCCCTTGAAGCTATAGGTGGGCCCGAGACGATTGCCCTCGGCGCTATGGTTGTAGACCACATCCAGGATCACCTCTATGCCAGCGCCGTGCAGGGCGCTGACCATGTCGCGAAACTCCTCTATCGCTCCATCGCCCTCAGACTCGCTTATTGACTCGCTTAGGTAGGCCTGATGGGGCGCGAAATAGCCTATGGTGTTGTAACCCCAGTAGTTCGTCAGCCCCTTCTGCTGTAGGAAGGCCTCGGTGACAAACTGCTGCACGGGCAGAAGCTCGACGGCGGTGACCCCAAGGCTTTTCAGGTGTTGTAGGCTGGCAGGGTCGCCGAGGCCAGCGAAGCGGCCACGACGCTCACTGGCCACCTCGGGATTTTGCTGACTAAAGCCCTTCACATGCAGCTCGTAGATCACGCTGCGGCGCAGGGACAGCGGGCTATCACCCTGATCGAAGGGATTCACCAGGGGCGTTATGGGCTTGAGGTTTTCGAGATCTACCACCACACACTTGGGCATCCGCTCGGCGTTATCCAGCTCGCAGAAGCTTAAGTCTTCCTGCTCGTGACCAAACTGATAGCCGTAGTGGGATTTATGATCTTCGATGGCGCCGCTCAGGCGCCTGGCGTAGGGGTCGAGCAGCAGCTTGTTGACGTTAAATCTGTGGCCAATCAAGGGCTGATAGGGGCCATCGACCCGATAGCCGTAGCGGCAACCCGCCCTGAGCCCAGACACATGGCCGTGCCAGATCTGCTGGGACTGACGCTCGAGACGCAGCCTGGCCACTTCCCTATCCTCCTCGTCAAACAGACAGAGGTAGACGGCAGTGGCATGGGCGGAAAACAGCGCGAAGTTCACCCCCTCGCTATCTAAGGTTGCCCCCAAGGGATAAGGCTTGCCGTGGGTCAGTCGCATGACGTACTCTCGTCCAGTTCCAGCACCAGACAGGCTAGCGGCGGCACACTGATGCAGGCACTCTGGGCCTGACCCTGATAGGTCTCCTGCTCGGTGTGGATGACGCCCTGATTGCCCACGTCGCTGCCGCCATAGTAGTGGCTGTCGCTGTTGAGGCGCTCATGGTAGCGACCAGGCTGCGGCAGGCCGATGCGAAACTCGCGGTAGACCTCTGGGGTCATGTTAACGATAAAGATCAGCTGCTTGTCACCGCTCTGGCGGATAAAACTCAGCACGCCGGCGCTGGCGTTATCGCAGTCGAGCCAGCTAAAGCCCTCGCCGTGGTGATCGTCGCCATAGAGGGCCACGCTCTGACGATAGAGGCTGTTGAGATCTTTCACCCAGCGCTGCATCCCCTGGTGGGGCTCGAACGCCAGCAGGTGCCAGTCCAGGCTATGCTGATGGTCCCACTCGTCGCGCTGGGCAAAATCCGCGCCCATGAAGAGCAGTTTCTTGCCCGGATGGCCCCACATGAAGCCCAGATAGGCCCGCAGGGTGGCAAACTTCTGCCAGTCATCGCCGGGGATCTTATGCAGCAAGGAGCCCTTGCCGTGCACCACCTCGTCATGGCTCAGCGACAGGATGAACTGCTCGGTAAAGCAGTACATCAGGCTGAAGGTCAGCTCGTTATGATGATGGCTGCGATGGATGGGGTCCCGGCCAATATAGCTCAGGCTGTCGTTCATCCAGCCCATGTTCCATTTGAAGCCGAAGCCCAGGCCGCCCTCATCGACCCGCTTGGTAACGCCGGGCCAGGCGGTGGACTCTTCGGCGATCATCATGATGCCGGGAAAGCCTTGGTAGAGGCGGGTGTTGAGATCCTGCAAGAAGGCGATGGCATCCAGATTCTCGCGCCCACCATGGGAGTTAGGCAGCCACTGATGGGGCTCGCGGCTGTAGTCGAGATAGAGCATGGAGGAGACGGCATCCAGGCGCAGACCATCTAAATGAAACTCCTGCAACCAGTAGTGGGCGTTGCTGAGCAGATAGCTCTGCACCTCGCCGCGGCCGTAGTTGTAGATAAGGGTGTCCCAATCTGGATGCTCTCCCTGACGGGGATCCTCATGCTCATAGAGGCAGGAGCCGTCGAAGCGGGTCAGCCCATGGGGATCCTTGGGGAAATGCGCCGCGACCCAATCGAGGATCACCCCTATGCCGGCCTGATGACAGGCATCGACGAAGGCCTTGAGTTCGTGAGGCTGGCCGAATCTGTGGGTCGGCGCAAACAGGCCGACCGGTTGATAGCCCCAGGAGCCGTCGAAGGGATATTCGCACAGGGGCATCAGTTGCAGATGGGTGTAGCCCATCTCGACCACATAGGGGATCAGCTGATCGATAAGCTGGCTATAGCTGAGGTACTGCTCGCCGTTTTCCCCCTGGCGACGCCAGGATCCAAGATGCACCTCATAGATGGAGATGGGCTGATCGTGCCAGCTCTGCTTAGCCCGCTTCGCCAGCCAGCGCTTATCCTGCCAGGCATAGTCGAGCTGGGGCGGTACGATTGAAGCGTTGCCCGGTGCGCCCTGCATGGCGCGGCCGAAGGGATCGGCCTTGAGCAGTCGCTCTCCCTCCTGGGTGACAATCTCATATTTATAGTGAGTCAACGCCTTCATCGAGGGGATGAAGATCTCCCACACGCCATTGGCCGGATGGTGGCGCATCACCTGACGGCGACCGTCCCAGTCGATGGCATCGTGCACCAGGGAGACCCGCTTGGCATTGGGCGCCCAGACACAAAACTGCACGCCGCTCACCCCATCGACCTCACGCCAGTTGGCGCCCATGAAACGATAGGCCTGCTCCTGACGTCCCTCGCTGAAGAGGTACAGCGCCTCATCACTCAGCAGGCTGGCATATTGGTAAGGGTCGTTTAACTCCTCGACGCTAAAGGGATAATGCACCCGCAAGCGATACTCGAAGGGGTTGATGCGCCGCCCGGCGAGTCCGGCGAAGATCCCCTCATCGTGGCACTTGTCCAGCTCGGCCACCTTACGGCCATCCTGCTTGGCGATCAGCTCGACGCGCTCGGCCCCCGGCAGAAAACAGCGCACCACCAGGCGTTTGACCAGGCTTACCGCCTTAGCCTCCTTGACGCCCTTACCCGCTTTAGTCGCCGGGGCCATCTCGATGGCGTGCATCCCCAACAAGGCGAAGATATCCACGTAATCGGCAGCCAGCAGGGCTTCAATTTCACTTGGCGCTATCAGTGGTGTCGGCGCAATCACTGGTGTCTGCGCAGGTCTCTGCACTGGTATCTGCTTAGTCATCTGGTTATCCCTTTGCTTGTCTGTTTCATAGGAGTGTCATAGCTGTGTCATCGGCTGAAAACAGGCTGACGAAGGCGATCGCCTGCCCGGCAAAATTGCTCGCTGGCCTCGGCCGAGCTGCGTCCCTCGACGATGCGGCGTAGCAGGCGCTTTATCGAGGGCGACTGTCTCAGGCTGGTCAGGCTATAGGGCAGCCGTCGCTGCCAGTTGGCATATTCCTGCCAGGTGCCGGGGATGTTGACCCCGTGCCGCTCGCAGCAGAGATCCGCCAGTTGCACGCTAAACAGGCGCGAATGAGAACGCGCCGCCACCGTCACCCAGGCGCTGAGCAGAAGCAGATAGTCTTCCTCCAGCGAGGCCGTTTCACCGTTGGCCTCGAGCCAGGCCAGCAGCTGCTGGCGCTCGCCGTCGCGTCGCGCAAGGGCATGCTCTAGCGCCTGGTCACTTTCAAGAAGTTCCAGTTGACGCTTAAGATGCAGGTCACTCTGAGACCACCAGGCCAGTAGCGTAGGCACGTCATGGTTGGCCAGCATCATCAGGCTGTCGGCCCTGTGATCTTGTGGCGACTTGAAGGCCTCGCCCTGCCTGCAGAAATAGAAGAGTTCGTTGGCATAGATGCCACCATCGCTGAGCTTGGCGCGCACCTCGTCCGGCACTATGCCGAGATCTTCGCCTATCACCACACAGTTGCTGCGCATGCTCTCAAGGCGCACGATCGCTAGCAGGGTGTCTATGGGGTAGTACACATAGGCCCCGGGAGCCTCTTTGGGCTCACTCGGCCACCACCAGAGACGCAGCAGCGCCATCACATGATCTAGCCTGAGGGCGCCGTAGTAGCGCATGTTGCTGCGGATAAGGGCAATAAAATGGCTAAAGCCCGACTGGGCCATGGCGATAGGATCCGGCGGCGTCAGCCCCCAGTTCTGCCCCTTGGGGGCAAAATCATCCGGCGGCGCACCTATGCTGGCCTGCTGGCAATAGGCATCTCGATTGTGATGCACCTCGGCGCCATCGCCGCGCACGCCAACCGCCATGTCGCCGATAAGGCCAATGCTCATGCCCGCCGCCAGTGCCTGATGCTGACAGGCGATTAGCTGCTCGTGGGCGACAAACTGTAAGTAACGATGCAACTGGGGATCTGCGGCCATTTGCTCTCCCTGGGCCGAGGCCTTGTCAGCCTCCAGCTGGCAGAAACTGCTCAGCGCCTCCCCTTCCTGGGCCACAAACTGCATGAAGGCCTGCTCGCGCGCCCCACCACTGCCCAGCACATCGCGGCTAAACACCTGATAGAGGGCGATAAAGAGGCGATACTTGAGCTGGGTGAGCTTGGGGTAATCGAGCCAGTTGTCGCGGTTGAGACGCTCGCGATCCAGGGCGAGAGTTTGCAGCAGCGGCGCTATCTCATTGGCCTCGGGGACTTGCTCGATATGAATATAGAGGGGATTGAGCCTGCGTCTGTCGCTCGGGCTGTAGGGGCTGATATAGGCCTCTTCCAGATTGAAGGAATCCCCCAGGGCATGGAGCGGATTGAGCTGAATAAAGTCGCAGCCATAGCCCCCGAGCCAGGCGATCAAGGCCCCCAGATCGCCAAAGTCCCCTATGCCCCACTGACTGTCGCTGCGCAGGCTATAGAGGGCAATACTCACCCCCCAGGGTTTATCCGTCTCCCGTAGCTGTTTAGCCTTGGGCGGCGCCAGTAGCCAAGTGCCGTGATGGCCCTCGGTTTGCCAATCTAAAACACTGGCATCAACGGCGGCTTTACTGAAAATCACCTGCAGCTTGTGATAGCCCATGGGCAGGGATTGCCCCTGAGTCAGGTAAGGCGCGATGGATACCTTATAGCGGTAATAGAGGTGAGGTTCACAATAATAGTCGCCCACCCGCTCCAGCGCCGCAAAAGGTATGCTCATCTCGAGTTGAGTACCGCCTTCGGTGAGGATGTGCACCCTAAGATCGCCCTGCATCTCGGCCGGCAGCGATAAGATAAAGCTTGGCTCAGTCAGACAGGCAAATTGAAAGACCGCCAGGGGGCGCTGCCAGGGCGCGACGTCGAGGTCGAAATTACGTTCTTCAATCGCCTCACCATTGGCGGCGACGAAACCATCTGGGCTGAGATCATCCAGATGAAACTTGGGCTGAGTACAGTTAGCCAGCAGACAGGCGAGAAGCCCTAAGCGCTCGGCCTGGCTATGGTGCACCACGCGGCCCGAGTAGTCGCTATAGCTGGCGCCTACGCCCTGCAAATAGAGTAACTTTTCTAAGCCCATCGCCCATTTCCCTGCTAGTCAGTCAAACTGCCCTATTTCCTTGAGCAGTAAACATGCCAAGCACAGGTAACAGCTTGACGACAGATTTATGTCAATCCGATGAACTCTTTTTAAGCATAATAATCAACAATTTATAAAACTAGCTTTTTGGGTAAGGCTGATGAGGTGACTGGACGATCGGGCGTTTGATGAAAATCAGCCTGCACAAATATTGTGCAAGCGACCTAATTAGATGCACAGAAAATAAACAGCTAATTATCGGGTGCTTTGGCCGCAATGAGTCAATTTCAACTTATGAAAGTTAACGTGATAGATTTTCGAAATTGAAAATCAGTCAAATTTCGTATTTGTCATAAATTTACAAATTTAGTCGTATTGATCTAAGTTTTTGCCATGCTTTCGACTGGATAACCGCTATTTATGAGGAAGATCACACCTTTGCGATAACCGCGTTGGTACTTTAGTTACCAGAAAAGATAACAACTTTTAACTTTAAGCATAAAAAAGGTGATTTTATGGCTGCTAAATTTTTTATCCCATCAGTCAACGTATTAGGACAAAATGCTGTTGACGACGCAATTGGTGATATTAAAACCTTAGGCTTTCAGCGCGCGCTGATCGTCACCGACAAGCCACTGGTAGAGATCGGCCTTGTGGGTCAGATCGTCGAGAAGTTTGGCGCGGCGGGTATCACATCGACTATCTTCGATGGCGTGCAACCTAACCCAACAGTAGGCAATGTCGAGGCGGGTCTGGCGCTACTCAAGGCAAATGACTGTGACTTCGTGGTATCTCTGGGCGGCGGCTCACCACACGACTGCGCCAAGGGTATCGCCCTGGTTGCCACCAACGGCGGCAACATCAAGGACTATGAAGGCCTGGATATGTCGGCCAAGCCGCAACTGCCGCTGGTCGCCATCAACACCACAGCCGGTACCGCCAGTGAGATGACTCGTTTCTGCATCATCACAGACGAAGCCCGTCACATCAAGATGGCAATCGTCGACAAGCACACCACGCCTATCCTGTCGGTAAACGATCCCGAACTGATGCTGCTCAAGCCTGCTGGCCTGACCGCCGCAACCGGTATGGACGCCCTGACACACGCCATCGAGGCCTATGTCTCTATCGCCGCCAACCCTATCACAGATGCCTGCGCTATCAAGGCGATCGAGCTTATCAAAGATAACCTGGTAGAAGCGGTTGAGAATGGTAAGAGCCTTGAAGCACGCGATCAGATGGCTTACGCTCAATTCCTGGCAGGTATGGCCTTTAACAACGCCAGCCTGGGTTATGTTCATGCCATGGCGCACCAGTTAGGCGGTTTCTATGACCTGCCACACGGCGTCTGTAACGCCCTGTTGCTACCACACGTTCAGGCCTACAACGCACAGGTTGCCGCGCCGCGTCTTAAAGATGTTGCCAAGGCAATGGGTGTCGATGTCAGCGCCATGACAGACGAGCAAGGCGCAACGGCCGCAATCGATGCGATCAAGGCGCTGTCTGTTGCGGTGAAGATCCCTGAGAACCTCACCAAGCTGGGCGTGAAGGCAGAAGATATTCCAACGCTTGCCGACAACGCATTGAAAGATGCCTGCGGTCTAACTAACCCTAAACAGGCGACCCACGAAGAGATCTGTCAGATCTTCACCAACGCGCTATAGGCTAGCCTAGCAAGTTTCGAATTTCTCCCTGCAAGTAGAAATTCCCCAAGGCCCACCTCTGGTGGGCCTTTTTAATCACCGCACAGCTATTCCTTCTCTTTCAGCCAAAACTGCTTTCTCTCGATCAGTTTTTTATCATCAGGTGTACTGGCTGGTTAAAATTTACCCCACTCGAGTGAGGTCACTCTTATCGAGCTTCCCGAGTCAAAGCCTCGGCAAACGGCCGAGATACAAACAAAATCACTCATCTAGCAATGAAACACCCGGCTTTTCGAAGTTTTTATCATAAAAATCCAGCACTAATAGCTAAATACTCTTTTCATGTCACACTTTTGGACTAGTCCCTTCGGATACATGTGTTATAAAATGGTGTTAGCTCGCTTTTTCCCTGCAAAGATTCAGCTAGCTAAAAGGCTCGTCGGCAACTATTGCCGGCGAGCCTTTTTCTTCTCCCTGATGTTCCGCACTATCACTCAGCCACAACAAATGACAAAGAGAGACCTAAAGTACCCGAGAGGCAGTAACTTTTTTTATTACCATAAGCCCATGAAAGCACTGCCATATAAATTTTGCGCAACAGGTATCCTCCATGATGGCGAAAATAAACCCTAGGTAAATGGCTAAAGTGTGTTATCTTAGTCGGGCTCTGTTGTTCAGGGTTATTAGTTTAAAGTATCAAGTAAAAGTCAAAACCTTAGTCAAATCTTCACCATTTTTGTCCTCAGTTTTCCCTTAGCTTCATCGTAATACTCAATAATTCAACGGCTCGGCATACCGCAACGTCGCGGATTTTTTAAATGAATTGAATAAGGGACAAATATGTCTAATACAACTGGTACCGTTAAGTGGTTTAACGAAGATAAAGGTTTTGGTTTCATCGAGCAGGCAAATGGCGGCGCTGATGTGTTCGTGCATTTCCGCGCTATCGTATCTGACGGATATAAGACGCTAGCCGAAGGCCAAAAGGTCACCTTCGATGTTGAGCAAGGTCAAAAAGGCTTGCAAGCTGCGAACGTAGTTCCGGCTTAATCGAACGATTCGATAAAAAAAGGCGACTTCAAGTCGCCTTTTTTGTGCCCAGATTTTAAGGTTTAACTCAAGTTTTAACTATTGGCTCGTTGCGCCTTCACCCTTCATGCGCTCACGCAGCTTCTGCATGATGACGTAAAACACAGGCACTAACAGGGTGCCCACCAGGGTCGCCGCCATCATACCGCCAAAGACGGAATAACCCAGGGCGCGACGACTACCGGCACCGGCGCCTGTGGCAATCACCAAGGGTAATACCCCCAGCAGGAAAGAGAAGGCGGTCATGAGTACGGCGCGAAAACGCAAACGCGCAGCGGTTTCTGCCGCATCCAGAATACTCTTGCCCTCCTCCCTGAGCTGTTTGGCAAACTCGACGATCAGGATAGCATTCTTACAAGCCAAACCTATCAAGAGCACCAGGCCTATCTGGGCGTAGAGGTTGAGCTCGCTTCCCACCAACAAGATGTTGAGGAAGGCCCCCAAGATGGCGATCGGCACCGCCAGCATGACCGCGAAGGGAATGCTCCAACTCTCATACTGGGCCACCAGGAACAGATAGGTAAACACCAGGGCCAGGGCGAAGATCAGCGGCGCCAGGTTGCCCACCTTGATCTCTTGGTAGGTCTGCCCCGTCCACTCAAACTTGTAGCCTGCCGGCAAGGTTTCAGCTGCCGCCCTTTCCATTGCCGCAATGGCATCTCCCGAGCTAAAGCCTGGGGCCGGGAAGCCGTTGATGGTAGTCGAGCTGAACATGTTATAGGCGTTCATCACATCCGGCCCCAGGATAGGCGTCACCTTCACCAATGTGCTCAGGGGCACCATCTCGCCACTCGCCGAGCGGACATAGAAGCTCGCAATGTCTTTGTCGGAATTTCTAAACTCGCCTTCGGCCTGGAGTATCACCCGGAACACCTTACCAAAGCGGTTGAAATCGTTGACATACATAGAGCCGAGCATGGTCTGCATGGTGGAGAAGATCTCATTTAAGGAGATCCCCAGCGCCTTGGCCTTGTCTCTGTCCACATCCACATACATCTGTGGCACGTCGGCGCGGAAGTTACTAAAGGCCATGGCGATTTCACTCTGCTCGTTGGCCTTCATGATAAGCGCCCGCATCACAGAGGCTAACTCCTGGGGCGAACGCCCTTGGGTATCCTGCAACACAAACTCGAAGCCGCCGACACTCCCCACACCCGGGATAGGTGGCAGCGAGAAGGCCATCGCCTTCACCGACGGATTGGCGGCGTACTTGGCCTGTAACCTGGCGACGATCGCCTCCTCCACCATGTCGGGCGAGTCTCGCTCCTCCCAGCTCGACAGGGTCACGATCATCAGGCCGCCGTTAGAGGAAACAGAACCGGTCAGGATGCTAAAGCCACTGGCATGGATCACATTCTCCACGCCAGGCTCAGCCAGCGTCAGCGTCACCAGCTCACGCATCACCTCTTCGGTGCGATTGAGTGAGGCACCATCGGGCAACTGAATATCCACCATGAAGGCCTTCTTATCTTCCATGGGCACGAAGCCCGATGGCAACACCTTGGCGATACCGCCGGTGACGCCGATCAAACAGGCGTAGGCCACCCCCACCAGCACCAGCTTACGCACCAGTGAGGAAACCAGCTTCATATAGCCGCCGGTAAAGCGCTCAAAATAGGTGTTAAACAGGTAGTGGAAGCCATGGGTGTGTTTCTTGGGTGGCTTCAACAGGGAGGCGCACAGTGCCGGACTCAGGGTCAGGGCGTTGACCGAGGAGATGAGCACAGAGATACAGATGGTCACAGAGAACTGGGCATACATCTGCCCTGTGATCCCCGGCATCACAGCCGTGGGGGCAAACACCGCCAGCAGCACTAAGGTGGTGGCGATAACGGGGCCCGTCACCTCTTTCATCGCCTTGGAGGTCGCCTCGGTGGGCGACAGCCCCTCATCTTCCATCAGGCGGGTGACGTTCTCCACCACCACAATGGCATCATCCACCACGATACCGATCGCCAAGATAAGCGCGAACAGAGAGACGGTATTGATACTCATGCCGAAGGCCAACAGGAAGGCGAAGGTACCTATCAAAGAGACGGGAATGGCGATCCCAGGCACTAGGGTCGAGCGCGCATCCTGCAGGAAGATATAGACCACAAACACCACCAGGGCGACCGAGATAAACAGGGTCTGCACCACCTCGGTTATCGAGGTCTCGACAAATTCTGTGGTGTCATAGAGCACCTTGTACTCGAGGTCGTCCGGGAAGCGGCTGGCGAGGGTCTCCATCTCGGCCTTTATCGCATCGGCGACCTCCAGGGCGTTGGCGTCCGGCGCCTGATAGATGGCGATGATGGCAGAGGGTTTGTTGTTAAGCTTACCCTGGGCATCATAGGTCTGAGAGCCCAGCTCGACCCGGGCGACATCTGAGACGATCACCTTAGAGCCATCGGGATTAGCGCGTATCATCACCCGGCCAAACTCCTCGGGATCTTTCAGGCGTCCCTTGGTCTGCAGGGTATATTGAAACTGCTGCTGGGGGTCCACAGGCGCGGCGCCGATACGACCGGCGGCCACCTGAATATTTTGCTCTCTCAGGGCGGCAATCACATCGCTGGCGGTCACGCCGAAGCTGGCCATCTGGTTGGGATCGAGCCAGATACGTATGGCGTAGTCCAGGGCACCTATCACCTGCACCTTAGAGACCCCCTTCTGCCGCGCCAGGGCGTCTTTGACGTTCAGGCCAGCGTAGTTGGTGATAAACAGGGAATCGAAGGTCTCGTTGGGGCTAACCAGGTTTACCACCATGAGGATGTTGGGGCTCTGCTTCTCAACCTTAACCCCCTGACGTTTCACCTCCTCGGGCAGTCTGGGCATCGCCTGCTGCACCCGGTTTTGCACCTTCACCTGGGCCATGTCGGCATCTGTGCCCACATCGAAGGTGACGTTGAGGGAGTAGCTACCGTCGTTGGCGCTCTTGGACTGCATGTAGAGCATCCCCTCGACGCCGTTGACCTCCGCCTCTATGGGCTGGGCTATTGTGTCTTTGACTATGTCGGCGCTGGCCCCGGAATAGCTGGTGCTGACGCTCACCTGTGGCGGCGCAATTTCGGGGAACTCGGCCACCGACAAGATGGGGATGGAGATCAAGCCCACCAGAGTCAGCACGGTTGAGATCACGAAGGCAAATTTCGGCCTATGAATAAAAAACTCACTGATCATAATGACCCCCGATTAGGCATCGTTAGCTTCTTGGAAAGGCACCGCCTGCTGCTCGACAGCCTTCACCTCGATACCCGGACGGATCTTCTGCAGACCATCCACCACAATACGTTCGCCCTCGTTGAGGCCACTGAGCACACGCCAGTCGACACCGAACCTGTCACCCAGCTCGACCACCCGCTTCTGCACCTTGTTGTCACCATCCAGCACCATGACGAAACGTCCCTGCTGATCTTCCTGCACCGCCGCCTGTGGAATTAAGATGGCCTGCTCGCTAATGGGCGACTCGATAACCAGAGTCACAAACAGCCCGGGCAGCATCAGCTTACTCTCATTGTTGAAGGTGGCCCTCAGTTCTAGGGTACCGGTGGCGGCGTCGACTCGGTTGCTGACAAAGTCGATATGCCCAGTCTCGTCAAACATGGTGCCGTTGGGCAGGCGCAGACGTATCACGATATCCGAGAGCTTCACCTCATGTTTGGCGGCCTTGGAAAAGTTCTGTTTGGCGGAGATGATGGTCTTCTCGGCGACTTGGAAGTTGACCCACATGGGCTGCAACTGCACCAGGCTGGCCAGCTCAGACTGAGGCGTGATGATATCCCCCTGGCTCACCTTGGCGCCGCTGATACGGCCAGAGATGGGCGCGTAAACCTTGGTATAGCTCAGCTGCAACTCGGCGGCCTTCACTGCCGCTTCGGCCTGCACCACCCCCGCCGCCGTGGTCAGCTTACGACTGGTAAGCTCATCCATATCCTGGGCGCTGATCATGCCATCGGGTAGCAGGCGACGGCCACGCTCCCAGTTCATCACTGCCACATCGCGCGAGGCGATCGCCTGCTTGAGCACCGCCTGTTGCTGCGCCAACTCGGCCTCGAAGGTGGAGGGGTCTATCTCAAACAGCAGCTCGCCCGCATCTATGTCATCACCCTCGACAAAGGTGCGCTTAAGCAGCTGTCCCTGGATCTGCGACTTGATCACCACATCTTCCGATGCCCGGGTGCGACCGACGATCTCCGTCTTGGCGCGGATCTCCTTCACCTGGGCGGTGTTGACCACCACGCTGGGCATAACCGCAGGCCCGGGGGCCGGCGCCTTGCCACAGGCCGCGAGCAGCAGCGCCGAGCTAAACAGGGTGAGTATAGAAAGAGGTGAAGCGTTTCTACCAAGCATTAGGGCCTCCAGAGCGCCAAGCGACAATTCATGGATAACTTTCATCAGACGGCAGACAGATGAGAATGACGGGCAGCGTCATTTACAACTGCTTATCATATTAGTAACAAGCTAATGCTTTCACCAGGAATAGCAAGGCCAATTAACTGACTCATTTGGCATTTTTTAAATTTTTCATCTTGGATTAGCGGCGCGGGTCAGTGGATTTTTCTGAGCGTGAGTTTGAACAAAATAGGCCGATTCGGGTTAAAAACGTCTATTAGCTGATGCTTTATTAAGCAGATGGCAAAATGGGCTTAAAAATGAGACACAGCACAAGGTTATGGCCAATCCTATCGTGCTACAACAGGTCAAGGGTCTTCTCCCATGGCCGGGTAAATCGGCAAATACAGGACGAATAGTTGTTGACCCTAAAGAAATGCAGTGCCTATGATGGCCCTTGTATCCATAATCAGGAAGGTAATTTATGACAGCCATTTCTCATGTCTATAACTATACAGTCAGATGCCCGCACATTAAGGATCCCGCTCACCCAACTACATGGCAAAACCATATTGAATTCAATCAGTCATGCGAAATCGGTCTGAATCGCATCACCAAGTGGCACGACAGATCCGGCCACCGTATCTTCGAACAAGATGGCTTTATCGTCAGAGAAGCCGATGGTGAGAGTGCCTACTTCTCGATGCAGAGTGATCGCCTGAAAAATGATGGTCACATCTTAGTGACCTTTAAGATCTTCATGGACGATGCCACCAAAGACAGCTCGGTGCAGGAAATCATGGCGCATCTGATCAAAGACTATCACCAGAGATTATCTAAGCTCGACTCTGCCGCGTAGCCATCCCCCTGAGCCAGATCACACACAAGATCTGGCTCACATTTTTCTGCTCACAAAACAATCTAGATCACATTTACGCCGCACCAAAATGTGACAAACACTAGATAAAATCTCAAAAAATAGAAACAACATCACTTGCAAAACAATTTGTTATATACAAAACCGCTATTTTTACCCGCTTAATCACGCCAATTTAGGCTAATTGCCAAAACATCACCTCAAGCTTACACTTTTCTCGATTCAAGACAATTTTGCTGGCAGAACAATGCCGGTCAATCATCAACTTAAGCTGAATATAGGAGCAATAGCCTCATGGGTGCAGTGGCCAATATCGTCATCGTTGGCGGTGGTGCGGGTGGGATGGAGATAGCGACCAAGCTGGGTCGTAAACTGGGACGTAAGGGCAAGGCCAAGATCACCCTTATCGACTGCGCCGACAGCCATATCTGGAAACCCCTGCTGCACGAGGTCGCCACTGGGGCGCTGGATATCGGCATAGACGCCATCAGCTACCGAGGTCATGCCGCCGCCCACGGCTACCATTTTCAGCAGGGGGCGATGACAGATATCGACCGCGAGCACAAGCAAGCGATCCTGGCGCCCATCCTAGACGAAAAGGACAATGAACTCCTGCCCGCCAGGCGCATAGACTACGACTATCTGGTGCTGGCCATCGGCAGCATCGCCAACGACTTCAAGATCCCTGGGGTCAGGGAGCACTGCGTCTTCCTCGACAATACCCAACAGGCGATGCAGATCCGCACCATGCTGCTCAACAAATTTATGCGTTATGCCAGCCACCACCAGCTGGACGACAAGATCAAAATCGCCGTGGTCGGCGCTGGAGCGACCGGAGTCGAGATGTCGGCCGAGATGCACCATGCGGTGGAGCAGCTCAGTGGCTTCGGCTACAAGATAGATACCAGCCTATTAGAGGTCACGCTGATCGAGGCAGACTCGCGCATCCTGCCCAAGGTGGAGAAGCAGGAGATCTCCCAGGCGGTAACGGATCAGCTCAATCAGATAGGCGTTCGGGTCATGACCAATACTCGCATCGACCGGGTGGATGAGACTGCGCTGCATACCTGCGACGGCCAGACCATCGCCAGCGACATGACTATCTGGTCCACCGGGGTGAAGGCCCCCGACTTCATGCGTGAAATTGGCGGCCTGGAAAGCAATCAGATCAATCAGGTGATGGTTAAGCCCAATATG
This sequence comes from Shewanella sp. KCT, assembly GCF_007636505.1. Lineage (NCBI taxonomy): Bacteria > Pseudomonadati > Pseudomonadota > Gammaproteobacteria > Alteromonadales > Shewanellaceae > Shewanella > Shewanella sp. KCT. The sequence goes on along the minus strand of NZ_LVDJ01000010.1, from coordinate 17,210 downwards.
CAGACCACCCGGGATCCCCACATCTTCGCCATCGGCGACTGCGCCGCCTGCCCGCAGCCAGACGGCTCCTGGGTGCCGCCGAGAGGCCAGTCGGCGCGGCAGATGGCGCTGATGACGGCGGACAACATCAGCCTGATGCTAGCCGGGCAGCCTCCCAGAAAGGAGTACCTCTATAAAGATCTCGGCTCCCTGGTAAACCTGTCCAAGTTCCATACCGTGGGCAACCTGATGTCCTTCATCGGCGGTGGCGTATTGGTGGAAGGCAAGATAGCCAGGTTCGTCTATACCTCACTCTATCGGCGCCATCTAATTGAACTACATGGGATATTTAAAGGCACCCTGTTGATGTTCGCCAAGGGGATAAGCCGTATCATCCACCCTCACCTCAAGCTGCACTAAGACGTTAACCAAGTGACAATCGAGGTGCACGTCGAGCGCCATTCGAATGCCTAGGCCTGCTTATTACTAGCCTCCCTTTTGGGGAGGCTTTCGCTCGATGGGCTAACAGGTTAAAATGTGACAACTTTCGTCAATTTGAGATCATTATGAAAAAAATTATTAGCGCAGTTATGATCCTTGGCGCCCTCAGCGCCTGCGCCGACCTTAAGCATGCTGGTCGCTCAATAGGTCACACCACCAAAGAAGTGACCACAGATATCGGTCACGCCACCCGTGACACCACCAAGGCGATAGGTCATGCCTCGCGCGATGCGGTCAAATCGGTCAAAGAAGACCTGAGCAAAGAAAATTAAATCGGCTTAGGCCTTAGTGGCTTTAAGTTAAAGATAAAGAGGGCATGTCTGCCCTCTTTTTTATTGGCTATTTCTAACTCAGCTTTAGACTCTATTAAGCAGCAACTAAGTAGCTCTATTAGGCAGCATTAGCCCGCATACCATGAGGCTTGGGCAGGCCGTTCTCATCCACGTTAACGAAGATCATCTTATCTATTGTCACCACAGGCAACCGAGTCGCCTTGTTACGCACCTCGCAGCAAACGGTGATGGAGCTGACCCCGGCGCTGATGAGCGCTAAGCCGAACTCAATCACATCCCCCTGGCGCGCCGGCGTCATAAAGTTGATCTCTGAGATGATCTTGGTGACTATGCTCTGGCTATTCATCTGACAAGCCGCGAAGATGGCCGCCTCCTCATCTATCCAGCTTAATAACTGTCCGCCGAACAATGCATTAGCCGGATTTAAATGTTCGGGTTTAATAAAGCGTCGACTGTAATATTTCATTTGGGCTCTCCCTGATAGACTCAGACGAAAGCGTTACAAGAAACAGACCAAGAATTAAACGCAAATAAAAACAATAGGTTAAATTTACACCTTCGGCACTTATCTCACTGTTTTAGTGCCCTTTGCACCAAGTTAACTCAGGCATAAAAAGGGTTTAGACATCTTAGCTTCATATAACTGCAATCTTAATTCATCAATTCTGTCATCTGGATACCTGACAATCAGGCCGCTTTATCTCAAATAGCGAACAATTTACTTCAACCCAATACGGATGATGAAAGTGATGATGATAAAAAGATTAGCTGCGTTGATCTCTTGCAGCCTAGTAACCATGGCCGCCAACAGCGCCGTGTTACCCAGTGTTCAGACAGACAGCCATTGGTATAAGGAAAGTGCCGAGCGGGTGTCAGACAAGGCCACACTAGAAACCAAAGCAAAGGCCAAAAACGTCATTCTATTTGTGGGCGATGGTATGGGGATCTCTACCCTGACCGCCGCGCGTATCTACCAAGGCCAACAGATGGCCGGTAACCAAGGCGGTGAAGAGAACTTCCTAAGCTTCGAGAAGTTCGACCATACCGCCCTGATCAAAACCTACAACACCAACCAACAGACTCCTGACAGTGCCGGCACCATGACAGCCATCGCCACGGGTGTTAAGTCTAAGGCGGGGGTTATCTCTGTTTCAGACCAGTCACTGCGCGGCAACTGCCTGTCATCTAAAGGCAACGAGCTGGTCACCCTGGTTGACCTGGCCAACGCTAAGGGCCTGTCTACCGGTGTAGTTTCTACCGCCCGTATCACCCACGCCACACCAGCGGCTACCTATGCCAACAGCCCTGAACGCAACTGGGAATCAGACGCCAACCTGCCTGCCGAGGCCGTGGCTAACGAGTGTAAGGATATCGCCTACCAGATGGTAATGCGCGATAAAGACAATGCCCTGACAGTCGCCCTGGGTGGCGGTCGCCGCGCCTTCATCCCTAACACTGTTACCGACGGTGAAAACAAGAAGGGTCAGCGTAAGGATGGCATGGATCTGACCAAGGCTTGGGTTGAGAACTTCGATAACGCCGCCTATGTGTGGAACAGCGAAGAGTTCGACGCCATCGATGTTGCCAACACAGACCACCTGCTGGGCCTGTTCAACTCGTCTCACATGGAATATGAAGCCGATCGCGCCGACGATGTAGGTGGCGAGCCTTCACTGACCGAGATGACTGAAAAGTCTATCGAGATATTGAAAAAGAACGACAACGGCTACCTGCTGATCGTCGAATCGGGTCGTATCGACCATGGTCACCACGCGGGCAACGCCAAACGCGCCCTGGCTGACGCCGTCGAACTCTCTAACGCCGTTAAGGCCGCGGTAGAAAACACCGACCCGGATGAGACACTGATCCTGGTTACCGCCGACCACAGCCACGTGTTCACCATCGCGGGTTATCCAAAGCGCGGTAACCCTATCCTTGGCCTGGTACATGGCGTAGACGGCACTGTTTCAACCGCCCTGGATGGCAAGCCATATACCACCCTAGGTTACACCAATGGTCCTGGCGCCGTTGTGGGTAATCGTGACGACCTATCTTCAGTCGATACGCAAGACAAAGACTTTATGCAGCAGTCACTTATCCCTATGGGTAGCGAGACACATGCCGGTGAAGATATCAGCCTGCACGCCACTGGCCCAGGCTCAAACCTGGTACAGGGCGTGATGGAACAGAACGTCATTTTCCACATCATCAACCAAGCCCAAGCGCTTGGCGGTACTAAGTATTAATTGGGAGCAACAAAATGAATAAGAAACTACTAGTACTGTCTCTAGCAGCCATTCTAGGCCTAGCGGCTTGTGGAAGCGACGGTGATAACGGTAAAGATGGCACCGCAGGTACGCCAGGTACCGACGGTAGCAATGGCACTAACGGCAAAGACTGGACCGGCGTTAACCAGTGGTATATCGATGGCCAAAACCGCGTCACTAAGGCGTCGGGCATGAGCAAGAACAACGAAACGGGCGCCGCCAAGAATATCATTCTGTTTGTGGGCGACGGCATGGGCGTGTCTACCGTGACGGCGGCGCGCATCCTCGACGGTCAGCTAAAAGGTCAGACAGGTGAAGAGAACTCACTCTCTTTCGAAACCCTGCCTCACCTAGGCCTGGCTAAGACCTATAACGTCGATGGCCAAACGCCTGACTCTGCCGGCACCATGACCGCCATGGTCACAGGTGTGAAGACAGACGTAGGTGTGATCTCTCAGGCTGAAGGCGTCGAGCGCGGTGTCTGTTCATCGACCTCGGGCCAAGACCTGGTCACCTCACTTGAGCTGGCCGCCATGGCGGGCATGTCTACCGGTGTGGTCTCTACCGCCCGTATCACTCACGCTACCCCTGCGGCGACCTATGCCCATGTGCCAGAGCGTAACTGGGAAGCTGACAGCAACCTGCCGGCCGAAGCCGTTACCAATGGCTGTAAAGATATTGCCGCCCAGATGCTGGACTTCAACGACGGCAAGGGGATCAACGTGGTTATGGGTGGTGGTCGACGCGCCTTCATCCCTAACACCACTGTCGATCCAGAAGGCAAGACGGGTAAGCGTAACGATGGTCGCGACCTGACCGCCGAGTGGATGGCGCAGTACCCTAACGCCGCCTATGTGACCGACCGTGACAGCTTCCTGGCCATGGACACAAGCACCACAGAGCACGCCCTGGGTCTGTTCAACTCGTCTCACATGGAATATGACTATGACAGAGTCGAAGATGGCGTCAAAGGCGAGCCTTCACTGGCCGAGATGACGGCTAAGAGTATCGACATTCTGAGCAAGAACGACAAAGGCTTCGTGCTGATCGTCGAAGCCGGTCGTATCGACCATGCTCACCATGCCGGTAACGCGGCCCGTGCCCTGCACGACACCATCGCCCTGTCTGAGGCAGTACGTGTTGCCATGGAGAAGACCTCGGCTAACGACACCCTGTTGATGGTGACCGCCGACCACAGCCACGTGTTCACCATCGCAGGTTATCCAACCCGTGGTAACCCTATCCTGGGTCTGGTTAAGAGCAACGACTCAAACGGTCAACCGTCTGTGACTAACTCTACCGATGCCAACGGCATGCCATACACCACTGTCGGCTATGCCAACGGTCTGGGCTTTGGCTCACTGGAAACTGGTGGCGACGAGCGTTACAACTACGCCGCCGAGCCTGGTCGTGTGGATCTGAACTACATCGACACCCAGAGTGCCGGTTTCCACCAGGAAGCCCTGGTACCGCTGGAAAGCGAAACCCATGCCGGTGAAGATGTGGCCATCTTCGCTCGTGGCCCAGGTGCAAGCCTGGTTGAGGGTACCGTAGAGCAGAATCACATCTTCCATGTGATGAACTATGCCGGTGACCTGGTCAAGAAGGCAGAAGCCGCCGCGGCGCAATAAGGCGCAGCGACTCGCAGCCTGACGCCTATGAAACTAGGCTGTCAGGCTGCTTATTTGGTTAATAGAGAAATATCAGTAGGTCTATTATGTCTCGCTCAACATTCAAGTCAGTCTCACTCTTCTTAGGCGTCACCGGCAGCCTGCTAATGGGCAACCTGCTCGTTGGAAAACTAGCCATGGCTCACGCTCAGTCAGACAGCCAGGGGCATCAGCATGCCGCCAGTACGCTGATCTGCGACAGCGCCGCTCAGCCAACACGCTTTCAAGCCAGCTATCAGATAACCGCTGGAAATGATGATAAGGCGCAAGCCCACCAGCTGATCCTGACCCGCTTCGACGACACCATCATCTATCAGCGCGGCCCGGTAAGCTATGAGGCCTGGCAGAAGAATGGCGAGTATGTACGCTACTTCCCCGAGCAGAAACGCTCTATCAGCTATCGCCGCAGCGATCTGCTGGCCCTTAATATTCATACGGATATCGACAAGCAGTTTCATCTGATCGCCCCCGCCGCCTTGAGCCAATTCGATAAGGGCGAGCAACATCAGGATGCCTGCTTTACCCAGCAAAGCTACACTCACAACAGCGACTCCCATAAGGGCAAAGCACAACCCCAAGGCAAGCAGCAGTCTCTGGAACTTGACTGGATAAACGAACTCCAGCTACCCGCCAGCCTGACCATTACCCAGGGCAAGCAGCAGCTTCACTATCAACTCACTAAACTGACCCCTATCAACAAGCAAGGCTTCGACCTGCTGATCTCGGGTTACCAAGATCTCGACTTTGCCGATGTGGGCGACAGCGAGTCTGACCCTTTCATCGCCAAGATGATCACCCAGGGCTTCATTCAACACGGTAGCTCAGGCTTCTACTCGGCAGACGGCAAACAGCTCGAGGGCGGCAACGACCATCATCACTAGTGATGCCAAGCACTTAGAGAGCTAACTTTTCCTTTAAGAGCGTTTTCTTGAAATAGTGTAAAAGTAAAAAAGCCATCCTGAGGATGGCTTTTTGCTTAATAGCTTCTGGCTTAGCGCTTAGCTGCGCACCGCTAGCCTTAGAGCAGCGACTTGAGCTTATCGATAAAGAGATCGATATCTTCACGGCAGATATCGGCGTGAGTGACCAGCCGCAGCGTCTTGCCCGGGCTGATGAGGATACCAGATGCCTTCAGTGACGCGGCCAGCTTGTCGATGGCGACACCTTCTGCCACCCGGGCAAACAGCATGTTGGTCTGCACCTCAGCGAGATCCACCTCGAACTCATCCAGACAGCTTAACTGCTCGGCCAGATAGCGGGCGTTTTCATGATCCACAGCCAGGCGAGATACCTGCTCGTTCAGGGCGATTTCACCGGCGACCGCCAAAATCCCCGCCTGACGCATGCCGCCACCTAGCATCTTACGCCAGCGGCGGGCCTTGTTGATCAGCCGCTCATCACCAAGCAGCAACGAGCCCACGGGGGCGCACAGTCCCTTAGAGAGACAGATAGAGACGGAGTCGAAATACTGGGTAATTTCGGCGATATCCAGGTTCTGGGCCACAGCCGCGTTAGCGATGCGGGCGCCATCTAAGTGGATTTTGAGCCGTTTGTTGAAGGCCAGCGCCTGAGCCTCGGCCAGATAGGACTGAGGCAGCACCTTGCCGCCTATGGTGTTTTCCAGACTCAGAAGACGAGTGCGGGCAAAATGGAAATCATCCGGTTTGATGGCCGCCTCAATATCAGACAGCAAGATGCTGCCATCAGGCTGATTGGTGAGGGGCTGAGGTTGAATGCTGCCCAGTACAGCCGCTCCGCCACCTTCGAACTTATAGTTGTGGGCCTGCTGACCACAGAGATACTCATCGCCACGATCACAGTGAGACATCAGCGCCAGCAGGTTGGCCTGGGTGCCCGAGGAGGTAAACAAGGCACTGTCGAAACCAAAACGCTCGGCCGCCATCGCCTCCAATCGGTTAACACTGGGATCGTCTCCATACACATCGTCGCCAACCTGGGCATCTGCCATGGCACGGCGCATCGCCGCCGTGGGCTGAGTTACTGTGTCACTGCGAAAATCAATCATCTTCCCCATCCTACTCATCTTAAAAATGATACACCGAGCGCAAATAGTACTCCTCACCGCCCGCCCTCGCTAGAGCCTGCCCTAACGCCAGCTGAGAAAATTATCATCAGGCGTCACCTACTCTTAGCTTTAACCTGAATAAACTAATAGGATGAAAACCCCAATTAGCGATTATTAAGGAAACAAACTACTAACAAGCCAAGATTTCCCAAAAGATAGAATTAAAAAATCTAATCCGAATTTTTCAAAAAATCTCGCTGTCATTTCCCGTGAGAGACTGGCAATATGCGCACTCTTTTTTCCCGACTGAATCGACAATGCAAGAAGCTGAATTTATCACCCTCCTCTGGCTCATCGGCATACTGGCCGAGGCCATGACAGGTGCGCTATGCGCCGGCAGAAAACAGATGGATCTGTTTGGCGTGGTCATCATAGGCTGTGCCACCGCCATCGGCGGCGGTACCCTACGCGACATCCTCCTGGGCAATTATCCCCTCATCTGGGTAGAGAATATCCACTACCTGCTGGCCATCGCCTTTGCCTCGCTGCTGACGGTTATCATCTCGCCCGTGATGCGCTATCTCTCCAAACTGTTTCTGGCCATAGACGCTTTGGGCCTGGCGGTATTTTCCATTGTCGGCGCCCAGAAGACCCTGCTGCTGGGCTTTAGCCCGACACTGGCTATCGTCATGGGGGTGGTCACCGGCGTCTTCGGCGGGGTGATCCGCGACATCCTCTGTAATCAGGTGCCGTTGATCTTCAAGAAGGAACTCTACGCCCTGGTCTCGCTGACCACCGCTAGCCTCTACATGCTGCTTCGCAGCTTTGAGGTGACCGAATGGATCAACCTGGCCATCAGCCTGAGTGTTGGCTTTAGCTTCCGCATGCTGGCCATTCGCTACCACTGGGGCATGCCCAAGTTCGACTATCAGCATGGCGATCACGGCAACCAGGACAGTCAGGCCCACTAAGAAAGTTGGCGCTCAGCCCTGAATTCAAGGTGACCGAGTGGGTCAACCTGGCCATCAGCCTGAGTGTCGGCTTTAGCTTCCGCATGCTGGCCATTCGCTACCACTGGGGCATGCCCAAGTTCGACTATTAACATGGCGATCACGGCAACCAGGACAGCCAGGCCCACTAAGAAAGTTGGCGCTCAGCCCTGATTTCAGGCACAAAAAAAGGTCGGCAAATGCCGACCTTTTTACTGTCAATCGAGCCAAGGCTTAAGCCGCTGGCGTCTCTTTGACATAGATATCCATCTGTGGATATGGAATACCGATATTGTTCTCGTCCAGCGCCAGCTTGATCTGCTCTAGGATCTCGAAACGGGCCGGCCAGTAGTCGCTACCCTTAACCCAAGGACGTACCACGAAGTTAACTGAAGAATCCGCCAGTTCGGTCAGTGCCACTGTGTAGGCAGGATCTTTCAGAATGTAGGCGTTGTTGTCCAATACCTGCTTAAGTACTTCCTTGGTCTGCTTAAGGTCGGCATCGTAAGACACGCCGATAACCAAGTCGATACGACGGGTTTCCATGGCTGAGTAGTTGGTGATGGTGCCGTTCATGATTGATGAGTTAGGCGCCACAATCACCTTGTTATCTGGGGTGCGCAGCTTAGTCGAGAAGATGGTGATCTCATCGACCGTACCCGCGATACCTGCCGCCTCGATGTAGTCGCCTACGCGGCAAGGACGGAAGAGCACCATAAGCACGCCAGAGGCGAAATTAGACAGCGAGCCCTGCAGCGCCAGACCAACAGCCAAACCGGCGGCACCGATAACGGCAACCAGAGAAGCCGTCTGAACACCGATCTGCCCAAGCGTGGCGATCACTGTGAAGACAAACACCAAAGCCCAGGCCATGTTAGCTACGAAAGAGACCACAGTCTTGTCGATCTTACGCTTATTCATCAACTTAGTAGTAAGCTTCTTAGCCACATTAGCCAGGTACTTACCAATAATAAAGATGATAATGGCGAAGACCACCTGCAGACCATAGGTCACGATCAGCTCAGGCGCTTGCTCGATATATTTATCCAAATTTTCCATGTAACGCTCCCTAATAAAATGGACCAGTATTACCTGGCCTCAACCATAAACTCGACTCTACGATTCAATGCCCGCTCGCCTGGACCCAAGTTATCGGTCACGGGCTGACTGGCGCCTTTGGCGACTATCGACAGTCGCTCCGCCTTAACACCGTAATCTTGTACAAAAATCTGTTTCACCCGCTCTGCGCGCTGGCGTGACAAACTAAGATTCACCGCCTCGCTGCCTATATTATCCGTGTGCCCGACCAGGGTGAGCCTTGCATTTGCATCACTCGCGCTAAGAAAGTCGCGCACTTTGGCCAGCTGCGGCCACTGGTCGATACTCACCTCGGCACTGGCGAAGGCAAAGTAGACGCGCACGACATTGGACTCGCCTATCGGCCTCTTAACCTGCTCGTCTTGCTTATTCTGTCTGGCTTGCCCATTTTGGGCTGTCTGAGCGGCCGGTTCACAAAAGCTCAGCAGCTCTCCCTCGGGCGCGATGCAAGCTATTTCATCTCGCCTTATCTCGCAGCCCTTGGCATCGACCACGGCATTGGGGCGAGAGTGCGGGCAGGCATCTTTACTGTCTGGCACGCCATCTAAATCGCTATCGACCCAGCCAAGAGCCAGCGCGGCACCACTGATGCAGAGGCCGCAGACAACACAAATTAAGCCTAGGCTCAGCTTAGTGGCAAACGAACTGCTTCTAACCGGCATTTTGCGGGCATAGACCCTTGGGTCACTCATATCTGTCATATAAAGCACTCATGCCACTCTCTCAAACAACTAACTCAAGCAGAGCTATCTCAAGCAGAGCTATCTCAAAACGCATGAAAAACAATCAAATATAAAGATGCAGACAGGGATACATTTTATATCCTTCTGCCTGCATCTCCAATATAAGAATATCTATCTAGTGAAATTAATTCTCATTTTGGCCATCACCTAGCCGCCGCGTGCACTCCCCTAGTTAAGCCTTCGCACGCTGCCCATAAAACTTAGATCTTGCCCAGTCAAAAAGCCAGTTAAAGATAATGGCATAGAAGAAAAACACCACTAAGAAAACCGCCTCCAGCATCAAAGATTGCCATATGGTGATCCCCAGAAACCAAGCCACCACAGGCACGGTCACGAAGACTAATCCACCTTCGAAGCCCAGGGCATGCACCACCCGCAGTTTAAGCGAGCGCTTGGTACGATCTTCACCGAAATAGTTGTCGAATCCCAGGTTATAGAAGTAGTTCCAGGTGACGGTATAGAGGCTAAGACCAATACCGACGGCGGCCATCTCACCCACACCATGGCCGGTGAACCAGATGGCGATGGGCACCACTAAGGCCAGGGCAAAGATCTCAAAAAGCACCGAATGTAGAATTCTCTCTATAGTAGACATGGTCGTCGCTCCGCAAATTTAACTTGCGACCATTTTTATCCATATTTATGATACATAAAAGTTAGATACCATCTCATTTTACGATATGCCGACACTCGAGCAGCTACAACTCTTTCTGGCGACTGTGGAAACCGGTTCCTTCTCTGCGGCCGCCCGGCGCCTCAACAAGGTGCAATCTGCGGTGAGCCAGCAGATCATCAACATGGAAATAGATTGCGACAAGCAGCTGTTCGACCGCAGCGGCCGCTATCCTGTGTTGACCCCGGCCGGTCAGACCCTGCTGCCCCAGGCCAAGGCGGTGATTGCCCAGCACCTAAGGCTGCAATCCCTCATAAGCTCGCTGGACGCCGGTCTGCCGCAGCAGTTTCGTCTGGCGATCGATGAAGGGGTCCCCTTCTCCGAGCTCAGCCAGCATCTCAACCTGTTTGCCGACAAATACCCCCTGATGCAGCTCGAGCTGCGCATGCTGCCCAGCAAGGAGATCATCGAGCAGGTGAGGCAGCAGAACGTCGACATGGGGGTGATCTTTAGCGAAGAGATCTATCCCCAGCAGATAGACTTCGAATCTTTGGGGTCGGTGAAGTTTGAGCCTGTGGTCAGCCCTAATCACCCGCTGGCCAAGGCGGAGACCAACAACCTCGACCAGTTGAAGCTTCACCGTCAGCTCACCATAGGCAGCAAGCAGACGCAGCAATCGAGCTTTCAGGCGGAGCACTCGCCTCAGCTCTGGCTGGCCGACAGCTACTACGCCCTGCTAGATCTGGCCAAGTCAGGCTTCGGCTGGACACTACTGCCGGAGCACCTAGTACAGGACGCCCTGGCCCAGGGGCAGCTGTGCCCGATTCCGCTGAATATGGAGCAGATGGGCTGGATTGCCAATGTGGATCTGATCCAGCACAGCAGCGTCAACCAGGAGGTGAGTCAGGTGTTCCGTCAAATCTTAAGCGCCGCCATCGCCTAATCGGACTAAGACGACCTATTCGCGGTGCAGCTGAGGTAGGAGAGCGAGGTTGAAGAAAGTAGATAGGAGAGCTGAGATAAGAGAGCCGAGTTAAAAGATAGGCGTGGCGAGCCGGAAGACTCGCCAGCGATGAACCAGCTATTGGCAGATACTCTTGAGTAGCAATCTAATTAGCGAGCGAGGCCTGCTGATACCAGTGGCTCCAGGCAGGTCTGGCATGGATTGCCAGCTGAGACTGCATCCCCTCTAACAGGCGGATCAGCAGCGCCCTGTCTTCACTCTTGCTGGAATAGAACAAAGGATCGTAGAAGCAGCGACGCTGCAGGGGTTCAAGCTGAGTATCGAAGCCGCGATCCACACCGGAGACACAGAGATCCCGCGCCTTGAGTTGCAGCGCCAGGGCCGCCTCGTCTTCCAACAGATGCGCCACCGGTCCCATGAGAAGAATAAGTGCCAGACGCCCCGGCGGATTCTTCTGCCAGTGCTCCAGCTCACCCGACTTGGCACCCACCAGCAGCTGCTGCCAATGACTCAAGGTCTCCTGGCTAAGCTCCTTGGCCTCGACGCCTTCGCCCTTCTCATAGTGGTGAAACCACTGCTGTAAAAACTGTTCCACGCTGCCCCCTAGATACGATTAAATCATGAGTTTAAAAAATCCTGGTCGAGGCAGCATAACACCAGGCCAGCGGTGGAATAACTAGGACTTTGGTCGAAGGAAGGTGCAAATGCGCCCCTGGCCGCGCCACCCGGGTCACACTTCTTAGTGATGGGACAGTTTTCAGGCTAGAAGCATTAGCCTCGAAATGCCGGCAAGAAACTACAGAGACTGACTGTAGAGAGAAATGATAGAAAGTAGGAGATTAAAAAAGCGGCCTGTTGGCCGCTTTCATCTTAACTCTTAGCTCATAGAGAGGCTATTTCGCCTCTTTCTGTGGTGGGTAGTTAAGCATCATGGCCGCTACCGCCTTGTTGACCACCTCGACGCGCTCCTCTGGGGTGCTCTTGTCACGAATGGTATCGGCCACAGAGCCGCGCCAGATAAGCTTACCCGTCTCTTTGTTGATCATGTCCAGCACCAGGGTGCCCACCTCATACTCACGTACCGTGGTCTGGGTGTGAACGCTACCGCCCCAGCCCCAACCCGGGCCATAGTAGTAAGGGTCATAACCGAAGTTTGTATTAAAGGTATCGACATTGATCTTCTTGTCGACCTTAGTGAAGTAGTTCACCAGCACGTCGGCGTTGTCCGCCTCGACCTTGCTGATCCCCTTCATCTGCAGCTCACGGTCTACCGCCTCGCGAACACGCTGATCCATCAAGCCATCTAAGTTGTAGGTGGTATCGTCAGTCTTCTTCACCACCCATGCATAGCTCTTCACATCATCGAAGTTAACCTTGGGATCATAATCAGAGCTGGTTTTCAGTGTGCTACAGGCCGACAGGGCAAGTGCAGCGGCTAAGATAATCACCTTTTTCATAGACTCTCCAGCATGTTTCAGGCATGACTTAAACAGGAATTTATCCTAAAGCTTACATAGCAAACCTCTGTTCTACAACTCTTCTTTATTGTAAATAGCGTTTCGTTCAGCTTGACTTCAGCAAAAGCCTAAATGATAATTATTATCAATTAGTGTTATATGAGATCTGTCCCATGACTTGGTTTATCACAGCATTTGTTATCGCCAGCGCCATCTTCATGTTTGCCCCTAAATCTTTAGCCACGCCCATGGCGGAGAGCCCCAAGGTAAAGACCTCCCAGTGGGTGCTCTTTACCCTGCCCCTGCTGGCCTTGGTCATCATGATGATCGCCATGGCGAAGGGCTATAGCTCGAGTCATGCCAGCATCGCCATCGGCTTCGCCCTCACCGCCTGCAGTGTGGCCATCAGCCGTTTTCACCGATTCATTCTCCCCTGCGCCGCCTACACAGGCCTGTCGCTACTGATGTTGGCGCTGCAGTACCTCTAGTCTCTAGGTTTCGCTAAAAGGGTTTTCGCTTAAAGAGTTTTGCTCACTGATTGCGCCAGCTCGCCCGGCGCCTTGGGATGTTAGGGTCTGTTGACCTTTCCTGTTTGTTTTTGCAGCATTTTGTAGGGCATTTATACCAGGCAGAGGCCTGTGTAGTGGTTCCTATAAACCAGAGTGACATGAACGGACGATAACGCCGTTGAAATGGCCTACAAAAGCTGCCCGAAGGGTTCATCTAAACTCGCCTTGCCCTGTGTTGCGTGCTATTTGCATAGAATACTATGCGCCACAGCGCGCGCCTTGAGCAAAACGCGTTTAGATTGAACAAAAATTAAACCTGAAAGATAAACAGACCCTAGTACCGATACCTCCCTGCATTTGGTATCGATGCTTATCCATGACCACCCTTGGGTGGTCTTTTTTTTCGTATCTAAGAATTACTCCTCCCACAAGGGAGTTTCAATTTGATAGACTCAGGGTATCTTAGTTAAGTGTGTGACAGATGATGAGAATCGATCCCAATATTGCCCTGGTGTACAGCACTGATGGCGGCAAAATCGACCAACCCAAGGAAACCAAGGCCATCCCAGAAGGCGATGGCATAGTGCGCATTCATAAAGACAGCAAGGGCCGCAAAGGTAAAGGCGTCTCTGTGATCAAGGGCCTTGGCCTGGACGAGAAAGAGCTCAAGGCACTGGCGCAGAAGCTGAAGAAACAGTGCGGCTGCGGCGGCACGGTAAAAGAGTTCAACATAGAGATCCAAACAGACAACAGAGAGCAGCTGAAGACACTGCTGGAAAAACTGAATTATCAGGTGAAACTGGCGGGTGGTTAACCCATTGGAGCGCTAGATGGATAGTTTGCAAAATCATTTACTCATTGCCATGCCCTCGCTTAAGGACACCTTCTTCGAGCGCAGCGTGATCTACCTGTGTGAGCACAACGAACAAGGCGCCATGGGGCTGATGATAAACCGCCCCATAGGGGTCGATGTCAATGAGCTGCTCAGGCAGATGGAGCTGGATGATTTTCACACCATAGAGAGCATCAACAGCAAAGTCTTGGTAGGTGGCCCCGTGGGGCAAGAGAAAGGCTTCGTGCTGCATACGCCGCAGCCACAGTGGAGCAACAGCCAGCAGATCAGCGACGATCTCATGCTCACCACCTCAAGAGACGTGCTCACCTCCCTGGGCAGCAAAGAGGCGCCCGAGCAGTTTATCGTCGCCCTCGGCTACGCTGGCTGGGGCCGTCATCAGCTGGAACAGGAGCTGGCCGACAACACCTGGCTCTCCATCCCGGCCAATACCGACCTCATGTTCAACACAGATCATGAGAGCCGCTGGCAGAAGGCCACAGAATCATTGGGCTTCGACATCTGGCAGCTCTCCTCCCAGGCCGGTCACGCCTAACAGTAAAGGATAAAATTCACTATGAGTTCAGCAAGTGTCTTGGGCTTCGACTTTGGCACCAAGAGCATAGGCGTCGCCATCGGGCAGCAGATCACCGGCAGCGCCACCCCCCTCGCCTCCCTCAAGGCCAACGACGGCATCCCCAGATGGGAAGAGATAGAGGCGATCATCAAGGAATGGAAACCCGACCTCATCGTCGTCGGCCTGCCCCTCAACATGGATGGCACAGAGCAGGAGATGACCCAGCGAGCCCGCAAGTTCGCCAACCGCATCAGCGGCCGCTTCGGCGTCAAGACCGCCACCCAGGATGAACGCCTCACCACTGCCGACGCCAAGGCTAGGCTGTTCGAGATGGGCGGCTACAAGGCCCTGTCGAAGGGCCAGGTCGACTCCATGTCGGCGGTACTGATCATCGAGAGTTATTTCGAGAATCTCTATTAAAATTTGAACGTTCGATGGCGGCCAAACAAGGCCGCTTTTTGCTGCGCGGAAACTCGCTCTCTGAGTTTTTCTCTGGTTGTAGCCCGTACCTTCATGACAGTTTCGATGTCATTTGATGGCCAACCGTTACAGTTTTGAATTGCTTGCAGCAGGTGCGGTGCAAGGATGCACCAATGTCGCGAACACAGGGATGTGTAAGAGTGACCTCTTTGTGTATCGGAAAGTACACAACCAAACCTTAGTTTGTTCCTAAGCAAGGCTAATTGCAGCGTTAACCGTAGCTGTTTTGAATTGCTTGGCAGCAGGCTTTTTGTGCAGATACACCTGTGAGACGCCGACTCTTTGTTTATGGAGAATAGTCCCTTTAGGCTCTGCCGAAACATCTGATGTGAATGGACTCACGAATGCCGCAATGACATGGATGTCAAAGAGCGCCCCTGTTTCGGAAGCTCACCGGCGTATCTACACCCAGTTATCCATCTCTTCGATTTTAAGGTATGGGAAGTTTCAGCCAGAACAAATCTGATTTAGGTATTTGACTCAGTCCCATCATCATATTAAGACTCACCACTGTAGAGACAACACCCTAAGCAGCAGCGCGATTAGCCTTTGCTGACTTTGCTTGATATGCCTTTGGCATTTTCGGCAATCGACTCTGATTGTTTATCAATAGCCTTTTCCAGATGTTGTAACTTTACATCCAGAACATCTACCTTTCTCTCCAAAGTATTTACCGATAGCACAGAGCTTTTAACATCAGAGACATCAGATTCAATGCTTTTTATTTTCTCGACTGCGACAGATATTTCTTTCTTATTTTCAGCAATATCGGTTTTCACCGAGATAAGGGATGAGAAATATCCAATAACACCTGTTAAAGCCATACTTACTAATAAAACGCCCCAACTATTGAAATCAAAAGAGTGACTACTACCACTTGGTAAAGCGGGGCTTTGTGGTTGAATATAGTTCTGCGCAGGCGTAGCTGTAGATGATGAACTAGTATTAGCATACGGAGGCGTAGTTGATGTATTAATCATTTTATCAACGCCTCTATCTCACTCTCAGAAATTCTAGGAGCGTATTTTTGTGAGATTTTCAAAAGTGTTTCGAAGTCAAGATGCTTACCTTGAATTGGCGTGTTATTAATGTCTCTTTGGATAAAAATACCTTTTTCGACTCTTCCATCTGTAACTGCTTCTGCCGCATTTATTTCGTGTATATCATTAATTTTATAGCCGAAGGATTCACTTATTTTATTAAATCGTAAGCTTAATTCTTCCGCACCATCTGCTGCACCAGAGAAAAATTTATTTCTAAGAGTTCTAACAGCTGTATTATCTTGATGAAAGTAACGTGCAACCATTCCAAAGCGGATTACTTCTTGCTTTGATGTTATTGCTTTTGTCAGGCCAGCCACTTTAGAGTTGAAGTCTTTTAGTAAATCGATATTCGACTTCTCATCATTGGTACGCTGTAAAATAAAGTCTATTCTTGACCTTGAAATATTACAGGTATATTCCTTCCTTTCTGAACTCAAGATCATAACGGGAAGCTCGACAGGAAGTTCTCGTGGAACAGGTATCATTTGAGGCATGGCATCAAATATGTTAAGCATTTCAGAGTTTAACGTGGAAAACTCTAGATCTGGACGACTCACTATATCTCTAAGAAAATAAGCAAATTGTAAAGAGATAATCCTAGTTTTCATCGTCGCTCCATCTTTGAATAGGTTTTAGGCATAACATTTATTAGTGCTCATTCGCGTTTACTGCATTAGATCAGTAAGATCTAGCATCACTAAGTATCTATATTAAAAAGAACTTATCAGATTAGTATCAAATATGCCATCCCAAAAAACGCGCATGCGCGTATACCAAAACTACCACCGCGCCAGAATCAAGGTTAACACCTTGATTAATTTAAAGTTTATCTTTAATTTCATTAAAAAAACGCACAGATTTCGACTTGAAATCACCCAAAAGTCACATCATTTAAATACGACTGTATACCTGTCCAGTTTCAACTACTCGTCATGAGTTGCTTCAAATAAGCAAAGATGCGCTAAATCTTTCCCATCTATCAGCAACAAATGAAGTCAAATCGAAGAGATAATTAACCCGGTGTAGATGCATCTGCGGACGTCGATGGCAGGGATGCCATCGTCGAGCCTCCACGGATGATGAGATGGACACCTCTTGTGAAGTCGGCGTCAAAAGCGCCATATTGAATTTGCACGTTCAATATCAACAAAAGGTGTCCACTATGAAAG